>JAAXVP010000050.1 GCA_013335435.1 Thiobacillus sp.
CGCCCAGGACCGCCGTGCCGGGCACCGGCGCCTCGGCCGCGGGCGGCACCATGACCGTGTAGTTGGCGCCCAGGGCGGGGTCGTAGTAGTAGCCCCACAGGCGGCCGTGCTGCTCGCGCACGCCGCGCAGCGCCGCCAGGCTGTCGCCGGCGATCAGGTCGTGGCGGCCGGCGGTGAGGCGCTGCACCACCACCTCGGGCGCGTCGGCGAGCAGGACCTCGGCCTGGTGGCGCAGGGCATCGCCGAACAGGACCACCGAGGCGAGCAGGAAGACGACCATGCAATAGGCGGCGAACAGGCCCAGGTTGCGGCCGCGCCGGCGCGCCATGGCGGCGACGGTGAAGTCGACCAGGCCGCGCTGGCGCTCCAGCCAGGCCCTCATCGCGGCGCCTCCGCCGGCAGGGCCAGGCTGCCGGCCGGGAAGTGCTCCATGGCCATGGCATGGTCCTGGAAGGCGGCGTGGCGGTCGGCCTGGGTCAGGTGGCGGGTGTAGCGCGCCTCGGAGAACAGGGCCAGGTCGGTGATCTGCAGGCGGGCGGCGAAGGCCCGGCCCTCGGCCAGGGCTGCCCGGCGTTCGGCACTCAGGCGACGGTGGTCGACCAGGGTTCCTGCGAAGGCCAGGCCGGCCAGGGCCAGGACGATGAACGCCCGCGTCGAAGCGCGACGTTTGCCGTCCGTATCCGTTCCGTGACCTCGATTACTGCCCATAGCGACCCGATTCTAGTCAGGCCGGGCGCCCCGAGGGGTGCGACAAAATGCCGCACCCCGGCCGTGTCGATTTCGCGGCGACGCTCGGCAGGCGGCCAAATACCGGCATAATCCGTGCCCATGCAAGACCGGATACCGCCAAGATGCTCTACCCATCGCTAATCCTCGCCCTGCTGGCAACGATCGCCGTGTTGCTCGTCGTCCTGCTCCGCCAGGTCCGCGCCGACGGCCGCAGCGCCGCCCGCCTGGCCGAGCGTGCCGAGGCCCGGATGGCCGCCGAACGGCACCGCCTGTTCGGCCAGGTCGCCGCCTGGCTGTCCCTGCGCGACCGCCTCGGCCTGCGCCAGGGCCTGCCCTACAGCCACAACTGGTCGGCGGCCCCGGATTTCCTGGAACAGATCGTCGACCATGTCCTGGCCGCCCGGCCGGCGACCATCGTCGAATGCAGCAGCGGCCTGACCACCCTGATGCTGGCCCGGTGCTGCGAGATGAACGGCAAGGGCCGGGTCTGGAGCCTGGAGAACGGCCCCGAATTCGCCGCCCGGACGCGCGCCGAGATCGCCCGCTACGGCCTGGCCGACCGCGCCGAGGTCATCGACGCGCCGCTCGTCCCCTACACCCTGGCCGGGCTCGACTACCAGTGGTACAGCCTGGCCGGCCTGCCCGACCGGAGCATCGACATGCTGGTGATCGACGGCCCGCCCGGTTTCATCCAGCGTCATTCCCGCCACCCTGCCCTGCCCCTCCTGGGCGACCGCCTGGCCGACGGCTGCACGGTGTTTCTGGACGACGCCGCCCGCCCGGACGAGCGCGAGATCGTGGCCTGGTGGTGCGCGGCCCTGCCCGGCCTGCAGGCGCGTTTCGTCGACAACGAACGCGGCTGCGCCATCCTGCGCCTGGACCGGCCCCCTACTTGATCTCCCGCACCATGGCCAGGCGACCGTTTCCGGATTTGCGCGCGGCATGCCTGGGCCTGGCCGGCCTGCTCGGCCTGGCGCTGTCCGGTCCGGCCGGCGCCACCGACGAGCCGGCGGCCGGGGATGGCGACCCGGTCATCCAGGCGGTCGCCTTCGGCATCGCCGAGTTGCCGACCGGGAACGGCGCCGGGACAGGCTCGCAATCTCCCCTGTTCGCCGCCACCGACGCCATCGGCGTGCCTGAGAAGGTGGCCATCCAGTTGAGCGAGGTATTCGCCGAGGAGATCGATTTCCATCGCGACCTGGGCCACGGCTACCTGTGCACCCTGGTCTACGAGATGTACTACCCGAACGGCATGCCCGAGGCCGGCCGCATCCTGGCCGCCCGCATCGTCACCCCGGACCGGCGGGCCGAGGCCTACCTGTTCCGGGACGAGGCCGGCGCCCCGATCTATTTCGACGCCCAGGGCCTGGACATCAACAAGATCGTGCGCCTGGCCGATCCGGACCAGGAACCCTGGCTCAAGACCCTGACCGGGGCCTCGCTCACCTCGGCCTTCCGGCGCTCGCCCCTGGAGTTCAGCCGCATCACCTCGCTGCCCTCGGCGGCGCGCTATCACCCGATCCTGAAGGAATGGCGCGCCCACCGCGGCACCGACTACGGCGCCCCCATCGGCACCGGGGTACGCGCCACGGCGGAGGGGGTGGTGACCTTCGTCGGCACCCGCAACAGCTACGGCAAGCTGGTCGAACTGCGCCACTTCGAGCGCTACACCACCCGCTACGGCCACCTGAGCGCCTACGCGCCCGGCCTGGCGGCCGGCGTACCGGTCAGCAAGGGCCAGGTCATCGGCCAGGTCGGCATGACCGGACTCGCCACCGGCCCGCACCTGCATTACGAACTGCACGCCGACGACGGCGCCAGCCCGCCCGACCGCCTGGCCTTCGCCATCCGGGCCGTGCCGCCGGCCATGCAGGCCGGATTCCAGGCCGTGATGGCCGAACAGCGCCGCAAGTTCGCCTATGCCGAGCGGGCCAACCGCCTGGTACTACGCTGGCCCGCGAATGCGGGAGACCCACCCGGTCCGCTGCCTCGCTGAACGGCCCGTCATTGTCCGCTGGCGTTGTGGCGGATATCCCACTCCGCCAGGGCCGAAGCCAGGTCGCCCTGGGCACCGATGCGTTGCCAGAACTCGGCGAAATCCTCGCGTGCCCGTTCCAGGCGGAAGGGCATCCAGTTCGACTTGTCCTTGAGGAAGAGCGCGATGTTGGCCTCGATGGTGTCCAGGTAGTCGCGGGCGACGTCTTCCGCGGACTGGCCCGGTTCGCCTTCGAGCAGGATGCCTTCCCGATAGGCCTTCATGATGCCGTAGTCCTTGCGCTTGGCGAAGCTGGCGGCAACGGCCGCATGGTCACGGTCGAGGTGGACGTAGAAGGCCCGGTCGCCATAGCGCCGGTCGAGGCGGCCGAGCAGCCAGGAGAGCCTATTGTCGGCCTCGATGTGGTGGTCCGGATAGGCCAGGCGTTCGCTGCCGATCAGGCGCAAGCGGGTCTCGTGGCCGGCGCTGTAGTTCGCGATGTGGCGGCAGGCCTGGATGAAGGTGCTGGAGCCGCAGCGGCCGCTATTGAGGATGAAGACGTTCATTCGGCTGCTCCATGCAAGGCGGCCTGCCAGGCCGCGCGGTCGTCGCGGTAGCCGCGGATGGCCGCGACGATGGCCGCCAGGCGGGCCCGGCGGTGGTCCGCCGATTCGATCGCCCGCCAGGCCGGGGCGTCGGCGGCGAAATTGCGCCGCATGTCGGCGATGAAATGGCGGAAATCGTCGCACGCCGCCGCCAGGTCACGGTCGCCATGCCACCATTGCCCCGGCTCGCCGAAGTACCGGTCCAGGGCCTCGACCTGCCCGGCGGTGCGGACCTGGCGGGCGCGGTAGCGCTCGCGCATGACGGCCTCGGTGGCGGCGACTGTCTCGGCGACGGCGGCTTCGCCCGGTTCGCTGCCCGGATAGCCCGACTCGCACAGTCGCTCCATGGCGAACAGCATGACGTCGCCGTAGTACTGACGCTCGAACTCGCCCGAAAGATCGACCGCGCCGCTCGCCCGCTCGACGCCGGGGCGATATTCCGACTGGCCGATTTCGGCCAGCGTGCGCTTGTGCAGCATGGGCAGGTTGGCGGACACGAAGGCCGCGCCCAGTTCGGCCTTGATGATCCGGCCCAGGGTCGGCCCGGCCATGCGCAGCTTCAGGCCCGCGAAGGGCACGAACCAGGCCAGGCCGGCCGGGGTGAAGACATAGTTGCCGGTGTAGATGGTGCGGGCCGGCCTGACCCCGGCCATGACGTCGTCGGCCTGGTAGTAGCTGCGCCGGGTCGGGTGCTCGCCATCGAAGAAGCGGCCGAGCCGGCCGGCGAAATCGGCGAAGCAGGCCCGGTGGTCGTGTCCGCCCGCGATCGGGCAGCGGTAGTGCCAGGCCTCGGCGGCCGGCTTGAAGCCGAACAGGTCGGCCATGTCGTGGTAGGCGGCATCGTCAGCCTGGCGCGCCGCGCCGTGGCAGGTGCAGGCGGCCTCGGGCCGGCGGGCGGCCATGTCGGCCAGGAAACCGGACACGTCGTCGAGGAAGTTGCCGGCCATCACGGCGGGCGAGACCGGCGGATCGCCGACCACCTTGCCGGTCAGGATGCGGGTGGGCGTTTCCGTGAAGATGCGGTCGAGGGCGTGGAAGTAGTCGACGGCATAGGGCTGCTCCTCGCCCTCCCCCGCCGCCACGTTGACGCGGAACTCCTGGTCGCTGTCGATGAACCAGAACAGGCGCCTGCGGCCATCGCCGGCCAGTCGGTCGAGCCACAGGTAGGCGATGTTGCGGGTGATCGAGGCGCCCTTGTGGCCGTAGCAGCTACCGTCGCCGAGCACGGAGGCCAGGCGGGCGCGGGTGCCGGCCGGCAGGGCATCGACCAGGCCGCGTTGTTCGTCCTGGCCGAGGTAATGGACCGACAGGGCGGTGCCCGAACAGGCCTCGGCGATCGCGCGATGCCGGGCCTGGCTGTCGGCGTCCAGGCTGTCGTCGACCACCAGGACCGCGACCGCGCCGGCATAGGGATGACGCCGGAGCAGTTCGGCCAGGCTGGCCAGGCAGTCGGCCAGGTGCCGGGGCCGGTCGGCGACCGGGATGACGACGACGAAATCATGCCGGCTGTCGGACATCAGCGCCGCGACGAATAGTTGGGGAACAGGTCCTTGTCGATGACGATCTCGATCAGGTTGATCGCGCCGGTCAGGTCGTCTCGGGCGAACAGGTCGTCGATATCCGCCGCGCTGCCGATCCGGCGATAGCCGATGCCGAACGACCGGGCGAGCAGGCCGAAATCGGGATTCGCGAAGTCGCAGCCGATGTAGCGCTTGGCGTACTGCTGGAGCTGGTTCTTGCGGATCAGGCCCATGGTGCCGTTGTTGAACACCACGACGTTGAGCGGGATGCCGTAGTTCACCGCCGTCATCAGCTCGAAACCGCACATCTGGAAGCCGCCGTCGCCCAGGATGGCGAAGGTCGTCCTGGGGTCGATCAGGCGGGCGCCGATGGCGGCCGGAATGGCATGGCCGAGGGAGGAGACTCCGGAATTGGGGTAGTAGCGGTTGGTGGCGGCGACGTTGTAGAAGTTCTGGGCGAAGATGATGTTGTCGTCGAACACCGCCGCGCCGGCCGGGAAATTGCGTTCCAGGGCCTCGAAGAAGTGCTGCACCAGGGAGAAGCCGGACTGGAAGATGGCGTAATCGCTGGTCACCGCGGCCTTGGACTGGTCGATCTGGCCGCCCAGCCGTTCGCTGGCGTCGGCCGCGCGGCCGTCCAGGCGGGCCAGGACGCCGCCCAGCACTTCCCGGATGTCGCCGTTGATCGCCAGGTCGGCCTTGAACACCTTCTCCAGCTGTTCGAAGTCGCTGTCGATCTGGGCGATGCGCTTGCCGGCCAGCAGGGTCTGGTCCCAGACGTAGCTGGTGCGCTCGTTGAAGCTGGCGCCCAGGAACAGGATCAGGTCGGCGTTGTCGAGGATGTACTTGTAGGCGTGGCCGCTCGAGGTGACGCCCAGGCTGCCGAGCGACAGCGGCGACTGCTCGCTGAGGGTGCCCTTGGCCTTCAGGCTGGTGGTGACCGGGATACCCAGGATCTCGGACAGGCGGGCCACCTCGGCCTGGGCGCCGGAGCGGATGCAGCCGTAGCCGGCAACGATGACCGGACGGTGGGCCGCGAGCAGCAGGTCGGTCAGTTCCTGGACCGAGCGCGAGGCGCTGATCGAGGGCCGGATCCGGCGCGAGGCCTCGATACGGTCGAGGATGCAGTCGTCGACCATCTCCTTCTGGACGTTGTAGGGGAAGCTCAGCAGGACCGGGCCGGGCTGGTCGGACAGCAGGATCTTGGCGGCCTGGTTGAGGACGTTTTCCAGGTAGTCGGTGCGCTCGACGATCTTGTTGTAGCGGGTGATGCCCTTGAACAGCGACCCCTGGTCGATGCTGCCACCCTCGCCCGAGCTTTCCTGCAGGCCGCCCTTGCCGAAGATGTAGGTCGAGGTCTCGCCGGTGACGATCAGCACCGGCAGCTTGTCGGCGTAGGCGTTGGCGATGCCGGTGACCAGGTTGGTGGCGCCCGGCCCGGCGGTGGTGATGCAGGCGCCGATGCGGCCCGAGGCGCGCGCGTAGCCGCCGGCCATGAAGGCGGCGCCCTGCTCGTGCTTGGCCAGGACGTGCTTGATCTCGGATTCGTACAGGCTGTCGTAGACCGGCAGGATATGGGCGCCGGGAATGCCGAAGATGCATTCGATGCCCAGCCGCTCCATGAACCGGACGATGAGTTGGCTTACCGGTATTTGCATGTCGTTACGTTGCCCGGCACGGCCCGGCGTTGATGGAGGCCGGATTTTACCCTCAATCCTCCGCCTTCTCCCCCTTTTGGTGCGTCGCCTGGTCCAGGCGGGCCTGGCGCTTCTTCTCGCGCTCGCGCTTGTCCTCGACCACCTGCATCTTGAACAGCGGCGTGCGCACGGCCTTGGCGACCGGGTTGCGCGGACGCCTGGGCGGGCCGGAGGCACGCTTGGCCATGGTCAATCCGCCTTCGACAGCAGCCACTCGGCCACTTCGATGTCGCGCGGCCAGGTCACCTTCAGGTTGGTCATGTCGCTCTCGACCAGGCGCGGCGACAGGCCCAGGGCCTCGACCGCCGAGGCCTCGTCGGTGACCGTGGTGCCGGCATGTTCGAGCGCCTTCAACAACAGGGCATGGCGGAACATCTGCGGCGTCTGGGCGCCCCACAGCCGTTCGCGCGCCACCGTCTCCAGGATGCGGCCGCCGCCGTCTTCCCGCTTCAGGGTGTCGGCCACCGGCGCGGCCAGGATGCCGCCGACCTCGTCGTCCTCCAGTTCGTCGAGCAAGCGATGCAACAGGTGCCCCGACACGCAGGGCCGGGCCGCGTCGTGCACCAGCACCCAATCGTCGGGTGCGACCTCGCCGGCGATGGCCCTGAGGCCGTTCAGCACGGTCTCGGCCCGGCTGGCGCCGCCGCAGCGCAGCACGGACAGCTTGTGCAGGCCGCTCCAGTCATGGCCGCCCCAATGGCCGTCGTCCGGCGCCAGGACGACGTAGGTGCGGGTGATCGCCTCGATGCCCTCGAAGGCATGGATGGCATGCCAAAGCATGGTCCGGCCGGCCAGGGTCAGGTACTGCTTGGGACCGCCGGCGCCCATGCGGGTGCCGATGCCCGCGGCGGGCAGGAGGGCGAAAGATCGCGACATCGGTGATTGTCATCTGGCTTCGATACCCTAGATTTTAGAGTGAAGGGGATGGATTAGGAGCGTCCGATGCTGCAAGTCAGACCGCCCGCGGTGGCGGGCATGTTCTATCCGGGTGACGCCGGCGTCCTGAAACGCGACGTGGCGGCGATGCTGGCTGCGGCCAATCCACCGGCCATGGACGGACGGCCGGCCGTCTCCCCCCACCCCTGCCCTCCCCCGCAAGCGGGAGAGGGGAAAAACGAGCGCCTCCGGCACGCGGCCAATCTCCGACCCAAGGCGATCATCGCTCCCCATGCCGGCTACATCTATTCCGGCCCGGTCGCCGCCAGCGCCTATGCCTTGCTGGCGCCGTTGCGCGAGCGCATCCGGCGGGTGGTCCTGCTCGGTCCGGTGCACCGGGTCTGGGTGGCCGGCCTGGCCCTGCCGGGCGTCGAGGCATTCGACACCCCGCTGGGCCGGATCGACCTCGACCTGGACGCGATCCAAGGCATCGCCGGCCTGCCCCAGGTGGAAACCAATCCCGGCGCCCATGCCATGGAACACTCGCTGGAAGTGCATCTGCCCTTCCTGCAAAGCGTGCTGGGCGATTTCAAGCTGGTGCCCCTGGCGGTCGGCGGCGCCGACGCACGCGCGGTGGCCGAAGTCCTGGAAACCCTGTGGGGCGGCGACGAGACCCTGATCGTGGTGAGTTCCGACCTGTCCCACTTCCTGCCCTACGAAGCGGCCCGCCAAGTCGATGCCGGCACCGCCGACGCCATCCTGCACCTGCGCACCGACCTGGTCGGCGAGATGGCCTGCGGCTGCCATCCGGTCAACGGCCTCCTGCTGGCCGCCCGCCACAAGGGCCTGAAGCCGCACCTGCTCGACCTGCGCAACTCCGGCGACACCGCCGGCGACAAGAGCCGCGTGGTCGGCTACGGCGCGTTCGCCTTCACCGAACAGGTATGACGTTGATCATTCCCTCACCATGACTCGCCAACCTTACCGCCTCCACCCTCTCCCGCGCAGCCGCGCACCCCTCCCTCCTCGAGGGGGAGGGGCTGGGGGAGAGGGGACGCTGTTCATTCATATTCATGGACACGGATCATGACGACAGTCTCCATCAACTCAAGCCCCTCTCCCGATGGTAGAGGGGAAATATTGACCACCATGGCGCGCGCCGCCATCGCCCGGGAATTCGGCCGGGCAGCCGGCGCGGTCGAGCATCCGGACTGGCTCAAGGCGCCCGGCGCGGTGTTCGTCACCCTGACCCAGAACGGCCACCTGCGCGGCTGCATCGGCTCCCTGGAGGCCTGGCGGCCGCTCGGCGAGGACCTGGAGGCGAACGCCTGCGCCGCCGCCTTCCGGGATCCGCGCTTCCCGCCCCTGTCCGCGGAGGAATTGGCCCGTACCCGGGTCGAGGTATCCATCCTGTCCAAGCCGGAACCCATGCACTTCCGCGACGAAGCCGACGCGACCGCCCAGCTGCGCCCGGACATCGACGGCGCGATCCTGGAATGGCACCACCACCGCGGCACCTTCCTGCCCCAGGTCTGGGAGCAACTGCCCGACCCGGTCGAATTCATGGCCCACCTCAAGCACAAGGCCGGCCTGCCGGCCGACTTCTGGGCCGACGACATCCGCCTGTCCCGCTACACGGTGGAGAAGCACAAGGAGGCGGCATGATCCCCGAGACCAGTCATCCCGGCCGCTGGTGGCACCGGATCGGGGACGGCCGCATCCAGTGCGACCTCTGCCCGCGCGACTGCAAGCTGCACGAGGGCCAGCGCGGCGCCTGCTTCGTGCGCAAGATGGAAAACGGCGCCATGGTGCTGACCACCTACGGGCGCAGTTCCGGCTTCTGCATCGACCCGATCGAGAAGAAGCCCCTCAACCACTTCTACCCCGGTTCCTCGGTATTTTCCTTCGGCACCGCCGGCTGCAACCTGGCCTGCAAGTTCTGCCAGAACTGGGACATCTCCAAGTCGCGCGACATGGACCGCCTGATGGACAGCGCCGGCCCCGAGGAGATCGCCCGCGCCGCCGTCCGCATGGGCTGCAAGAGCGTGGCCTACACCTACAACGACCCGGTCATCTTCGCCGAGTACGCCATCGACACCGCGCGGGCCTGCCGGGAAGCCGGTCTCAAGAACGTCGCCGTCACGGCCGGCTACATGCACGAGCAGGCCCGGCGCGAGTTCTACGCCGTCATGGATGCCGCCAACGTCGACCTCAAGGGCTTCACCGACGATTTCTACGTGAAATACTGCGGCGGCCAACTCCAGCCCATCCTGGACACCCTGGTCTACCTGAAGAAGGAAACCGATGTCTGGCTGGAGATCACCACCCTGCTGATCCCGACCCTGAACGATTCCGATGCCGAGGTCCGCGCCCTGGCCGAGTGGATCATGCGGGAACTCGGGCCGGACGTACCGCTGCATTTCTCCGCCTTCCACCCCGACTACAAGCTGCGCGACCTGCCGGCCACCCCGCCCGCCAGCCTGAGCCACGCCCGCGAACTGGCCCTGGCCGCCGGCCTGCACTACGTCTACGTCGGCAACGTCCACGACACCAGCGGCGACACCACCTACTGCCCCTCCTGCGGCAAGCCCCTGATCGTGCGCGACTGGTACGAGATACTCGACTACCGGCTCGACGACCGGGGCGCCTGCCCGGACTGCGGCGCCTTGGTCGCCGGCCGCTTCGAGCGCTTCGAGCGGCCGTTCGGCGCCCGCCGGATCCCGGTCGCCCTGCACCCCGCCTGATTCAGCCGCCCCCGGCAGCCAGCCAGGCCTCCAGGTCGGCGGCCGCTTGCGGCCGGGCATACAGGTAGCCCTGGCCCATGTCGCAGCCCATGTCGCGCAGCAGGGTGGCCTGCGCCTCGGCCTCGACGCCCTCGGCGACCACGGCCATGCGCAGGGTCTGGCCGAGCGCCACCACGGTGCGGGCGATCTCGGTCACCTCCTGGTTCATGCCGGCGCCGAGCACGAAGGAACGGTCGATCTTGAGCACGTCGATGGGCAGGCGGCGCAGGTAGGACAGGCTGGAATAGCCGGTGCCGAAATCGTCGATCGCCACCGTGATGCCCAGCTCGCGCACCTTGCCGAGGAGATCGGCGGCCCGCTCGGGGTCGCTCATGACCATGCTCTCGGTCAGTTCCAGCTGGAGCCAGGACGGCGGGATGCCGTATTGCGCGGTCAACTCCTTGATGCGCCCGACCAGGTCGATGCGGTCGAGCTGGCGGGTCGACACGTTGACCGCGATGCTGCCCATGCGGCCCTGCCAGAGCGCCGCCTGGCGGCAGGCCTCGCGCAGGACCCAGTCGCCCAGGGCGACGATGATGCCGGACTCCTCGGCGACCGGGATGAAATCGGCCGGCGCCAACAGCCCGCGCTCCGGGTGGCGCCAGCGCACCAGGGCCTCGACGCCCTCCAGCTTGCCGGTACCCAGTGACATCTTGGGCTGGTAATACAGTTCCAGTTCATCCCGCTCCAGGGCTAGGCGCAATTCCATCTCCATGGCCAGGAAGCGGCTTGCCCGTTCCGTCATGTCGGCGCTGAAGAAGCGGCATACCCCTTTGCCGGCCGCCTTGGCGGCGTACATGGCGACGTCGGCCTGCTTGACCAGGGTGGCGACGTCGCCGCCGTCGTCGGGATAGAAGGCGATGCCGATGGAGGCGCCGATCTGGATGTGGTGGGCCTGGATGTCGGCCGGTTCGGAAATGGTCCGGATGAGGCCCTCGGCCACCTCGGCGTAGATCTCCGGCTCGGCGCCGTCCTCCAGGATGACCAGGAACTCGTCGCCGCCCATGCGCCCGACCGTGTCGGACTGGCGCAGGGACTTGGCCAGACGCTCGGCCACCACCTTGAGCAACTGGTCGCCGACATCGTGGCCGATGCCGTCGTTGACCGCCTTGAAGCGGTCCAGGTCGATCAGCATCACGCCGGCCCGGCCGTGCTGGCGCCGGGCCACGTCGATGGCATGCTGCAGGCGGTCATGCACCAGGGCGCGGTTGGGCAGGCCGGTGAGGGGATCGTGGAAGGCCAGGAAATGGATGCGCTCGTCCTTGCGGCGCTGTTCGGTGACGTCGGTGAAGACGGCGATGTAGCGGTCGTTCTCGGGCCGGGTTCCGGCGACCCGGTTGATGGTCAGCCATTCCAGGAATACCTCGCCGTTCTTGCGCCGGTTCCAGATCTCGCCCTGCCAGCGCCCATCGTGCATCAGGCTGTCCCACATGGCCCGGTAGAAATCGCCGCCGTGACGTTCGGAGCGGATCAGCCTGGGGGTATTGCCGACCGCCTCCTCGGCACTGTAACCGGTGATCTCCGAGAAGGCCGGGTTGACCGACAGGATGCGGCCGGCACCGTCGGTGACCATGACGCCCTCGCTGGTGTTGTCCACCACGCTGCCGGCCAGCAGGAGGTCGAAGGCACCCTTGCTGATCTGCTCGGCCAGCCTGGCGTTGTGACTGAGCAGTTGTTCCTCGCGCAAGGCCACCTGTTCGCGCATGTGCTTGAAGCCCTCGACCATGGCGCCCACCTCGCCGTAATGCGTTTCCGGCAGGTCGACGTCGTATTGGCCGCGCGAAATCGACAGCGCCGCCAGACAGAGCTGGTCGAGCGGTGCCAGGATGCGCCGGATGAGCAGGGAAGCGAGCGGCAGGACCAGGAGCAGCGCGAGCAAGACGCCGAGCACCACTTGGAGGCGGAATTCCTCGATCTCCCGGCTCAGCGCCGTCTCCGGCACGGCCAGCACCAGCAAGACGAAACGCTTGGGCCGGGCCGGGTCGATGCGCAAGCGCTGCGCGGCGACGAAATAGGCCCTGCCGGCCAGGCTCTGGCGACGGCTGGCCGTGGTATCGCCCTTGGGCCCGGTATCGTCGAGCAGGTGAGCCAATTCCGGAAAGTCGCCGGCCAGGCGATGGCGGTTGCCGAGTTCGAAGCTGAAGGCCATGTCCGGCTCGGGATGGCCGAGATAGCGCCCCCGCTCGTCGGTCACATAGGCGACCCCACCGGCGAGAGGCGCAGCCGAGGCCTCGTCGAACAGGGGCTTGACCGCCATGTTGACCACCACCAGGCCGAACAGCCGTCCAGCCTGGTCGTAGATCGGGGTGAGCGCGCGCACGGTCGGGACATGGGGCACCTCGAAGGCGCCCAGTTCCTGGTTCAGGTTGAACTCGGACAGGTAGACCTGTCCCTCCGCGAGACGCACACCATCCCGGAAGTAATCGCGCCGGCCCTTCTGCTGCAATTCGGCATCGGGGATCACCACCACCTTGCCGTGGCGCCGATCCACCCGGACCAGTTCCCGGCCACCCTCGGCGATGCCGATGTAGCGCGCCTGCGTGTAGTCCGGACGGGTTTCCAGGAAAACGGTGAAGATCTCTTTCAGGCGCTTGCCCCAGACCTCGGCCGGATAGCGGTCCACCGGATCGAAGCCGCCGTTCAGGTTTGCCCGCAAGAGGCCGCGCAGGGGCGGCGTGCGGGAAAGCAGGAGGGTATCGTTGCGCAGGGTTTCGGTGGCATGCAAAAAGCCGGTACCGCGCAGTCGGACGGCGCTGTCCAGGTCGTCGGCCAGGCTCCGGTACGCCGACTCGCCGTGCTGGCGGTCGATGACGAAGCCGAGCGCGGCCATGCCGAACAGCACGAGCGCGAACACGACCAGATGGACATGATGATAGACGCCGGACCGCCTGCCCTCGCGGTCGTTTCCGGCGCCAATATTTGGTGTATTCACTTTATTTTGCTAATACCGCCCGGTAGTGGTTTTGTATTAACCATTTTCCAATTAGAACATCAATTTATCTTTTGGCAACATCGCCGTATTTACGCCACGTCGCACCAACCCGGTTGGTTTACCCGGCCGGCCAACCGGTTTATGGTGAAAGCACGGTCTAGCCGCGACAGAAAGGAAACGACGATGTCCTACCTCGAACAGAAATGGGGCGAATACAGCCGGGAGCGCCATCCGCTCCGCCGTTACAGCAGCCAGCGCGAATTCGAAGCCGACTGGGTGAACGGCCTGCGCCGCCGCTACGGCCTGTCGCAGGAAGCCCTGGCGGTAATGGCCAGCGTCTCGGTCACCACGGTGCAAAATTGGGAAAACCCGCAAAGCCGCAAGAACATCGCCGGCCACAACCAGGACCGCCTGCGCGACATCGAGCGCGACCTCTGGATCAAGTCCCACGTCACCCTGCTCGACCCCTGCCCGCCTTTCATCCGCGCCCTCTACGACCTGCTCACCGCGAACAAGGACGACAGCGCCCAGGGCCTGGCCGACTACCTGCTCGGCACCATGCCCGGGCACGATCCCGAGCGTCCCCGCCTGTTGCATTGGGCCAGCCTCAGCCACAGCATCGCCGACCCCGCCTCCGCCAAGGCGCGCGAATACCAGAAGGCCGCCCTCCAGTCCCTGGGCAGCGGCCAGGGCCCCCTGGCAGCGGCGATCGAAAACGAAATCCTGGGCAGCCAGTTCGAGGATCTGATGGTCATGGCCGACGGCCCGGAACGCCGCGAGCGCGGCGCCGACCTGCTCGACGCCTGCCTGCGCCTGTACCGGCGCGACAGCCAGCACGCCTATCTCTGGAACGCCCTCGAAGTGGCCTGCCGAACGCCCCTGGCCAGCGAGGTCCAGTACGGGGTGTTGGGCGAGCTGAGCGGATTGCTGGGCGCAGACGGCGTACGCCGAAGGGTCATGAGCGACGACAGCTATGCCGCCGTCCGCCCCGCCTTCGAGCGTCCGGCCTCGGTGAACTGATGGAACCTGGGAGACAGACCATGAAAACCAGGCTCATCCAAATCGCAATCCTGCTTCTCCTCCTTGGCGGCACCGGAATCGCCGGCGCGGCCGAGTCGGCAAGCACGCAGCAGACCCAGGCCAACGCGCCCGAAACCAGTCAGGCCGCCGCCGGCGAACAACGCGACGTCATCTCCTGGCAACGCGTCGGCGCCCCGGAAGAAGCCATCGGCTGACGGCTGGGCGGCTCAGTCCGCCTGGCCGTGGCAGCGCCAAGTGTTCCGACCCGCTTTCTTGGCGAGATAGAGCGCCGCATCGGCATTATCGAGCAGGCTGTCGACATCGTCGCCGTCGCTCGGGAACAGGGCGATGCCGATGCTCCCGCCGATGCTTGCCACCTGACCCTGGGACAACTTGAACGGCTGTCCGAGCAGGGCGATCAATTCCTCCGCCAACCCGGCCACCTCATCGGGGTCGGCCAATTCCTCGATCACCACCACGAATTCGTCGCCGCCCAAACGGGCCAGGGTATCCGACCGCCTGCGCGAATCGGAACGCCAGATTTCCCGCCTGCAGCGCGAACTTCACGAATTGGGCGAGCAGCGCGGTCAACTGCAGAAGAAGCTGAAAAACCTGG
>JAAXVP010000051.1 GCA_013335435.1 Thiobacillus sp.
CGCTCTTCCGATCTGGCTCGGTGAAGCGTTGCAGGCGGGCCATTTCCTGATCCAGCATGGCCAGGAAATGGCGCCGGTTGGGCAGCCCGGTCAGGGAATCGGTGGTGGCCAGGGCCTGTAGCTCCGACTCCATGCGCTTGCGTTCGCTGATGTCCTGCTTGATGCCGACGAAATGGGTGATGCGGCCGGATTCGTCGGGAACCGGCGCGATGATCAGCTCCTCGTCGTACAGGCTGCCGTCGCGTTTCTTGTTGATGACCTCGCCGCGCCAGACCTGGCCGGCCAGGATGGTCTGCCACATGACCTCATAGAAGTCCTTGTTGTGCAGGCCCGACTTCACCAGTTCGGCCGGCCGCCGGCCGACCGCCTCCCGGCGGCTGAACCCGGTCAGCGTCTCGAAGGCCGGATTGGCCCATTCGATGCATGCGTCGGCGTCGGTGATGACGATGGCGTTGGCGGCCGCCTCGAGGGCCGACACCAGCAGGCGGTTGTGCGCCTGGGCGGCCTGGCGTGTCCCGATGTCACGGAACACCACCACGGCACCGGCCCGGATACCTTCCGGCTCCATCGGGGCCACCGTCATTTCGACCGGGAATCCGGTGCCATCCTTGCGGAAGAACCATTCTTCCCGGCTGCGTGTCCGGCCATCCTGCATGGTCCGGTGGATCGGGCACTGGTCATGCGGGTAGGGCGCGCCGTCCGGATGGTGGTGGTGGATCAGGGCATGCTGGTCGGAACCCAGCAGTTCGCCGGCATCGAACCCGAGCATGGCCAGCGCGGCCGGGTTGACGAAGGTACAGCGGCCTTCCAGGTCGACGCCGTAGACCCCCTCGCCCAGGGCCGCCAGCAACTGTCGGCGCTCCTCGGCGACCCGATGCTCCTGGGCACGCAACTGCCGTTGCCGGATCGCCAGCATGACCGCCAGGAAGATGATGACGGCGCCGGCCAGGCCGGCGATCGCCAAGTTTGTCCCATGCTTGGCCAGCACGTCCCGCCAGGTGAATTCCGGGGCCTGGTCGTAGGGCGGCAGGCGCAACGCCTGCAACATGGCGCGGACCGGTTCGTAGTCGGTCGGAATGGCCCAGCCGTGGTAGCGCCCGCTGACTGCCGCCGGATGTTCGCCACGCAACGAGAACAGGGCCTTGGCGACCTCCTGGGCAAGAGAGGCGTCGGTCTTCGGCATCGCCGCGATGGGCCATTCCGGGTAAAGCCGGGTCGACAGCAGGAAGGGGAAGCCCGGTGCCGACCGGGGGGTCACCACCGCGACCAGGCTGATGTCGAGGCGACCGCTCTGGTTGAGCGACTCCAGCAGCCCGGTGCGGACGAAACCGGCATCCGCGCGCCCTTCCAGGACGGCGTGGACGACCTTGTCCTGGGGCATGCCGGTGACCGTCAGGTCCATGTCCGCGGTAGGCGAGATGCCGGCCCGGATCAACTCCGCCGCCTGCATCTGGTAGCCCCCGAAGGACGATAGCTCGGACACGGCCACCCGTTTCCCGACCAGGTTGCGCAGGTCGGCGATGTCCTTGCGTCCGGCCCGGGTGATGATGACGCCACCGAACTGGGTCAGCGGCAAACCGTTTTCCAACTCGATCAGGGTCGCGAGCGGCGACGACAAGGCATTGTTTTTAGTCAGCAGGACATAGTGGCCGGGATTGGTGAGGACGAAATCGACCCGTTCCTGACGAACCGCCGCCTCCAGTTCCGGCAGGGTCAGGGCTTGCACGACGAAGGGGCGGCCGACGCGCAGGGCCAGGTAATCGGCGGTGGGCTGCCAGCGCGCCAGGGTTTCCGGCTTCGGACGGAAAGCCAGCACCCCGATGGTGACGGGTGCGCCGGCGGCGAATGCCGCGCCGTTCCAGACCGAGGCGGCCAGACACAGGCAAATCAGGACAAGGCGCAGTACTCCGGGCCTCATTATCGAGTCGTTCTCAGCGCGGATGGATACACTCGGCATTATTGACGATAAGTGCCCGGCGCGCATTACAGCCGTGGCCGGTACGGGCCGGCAGCCGACCTGGGTGTGCTCGTGGACATGCTTGAGGAGGGGCGAATGGCCGTGTTGCCGCCGGGATGCCGAAGATGAAGAACACCATGGCCAACAGGGCGAAACCGACCTTCCAGTCGTTGGGCAGCTAGCGCGGCAGGATCACCGGCACCCGGCCCTTCTCGAAATGGCGCGTCAGGAACAGCCCGCCCGGTCAGGCGGGCACGGGTAAGGAAACGGGGCATGTCGGGATTCCTACGGGAAAGGGTCTGGGTCATGACTGACGCAAGGACCATGCCTCGGCGACCGCGGATGCGGCCGAAGGCCCCGTAAAAAAGACATAAATAAAACCGGCCACGGGGTTTATCCGCTTTTTACGCCAAGCCTCCTAAATTGACGACGATCCGCTCCTCCACGCACGACCGCGTCCGCCATGATCAACCTGCTGCCAGTCCTCAATGTACTCGGGCGGCTGATGAGCTTCTTCAGCCTGACCTACCTGATGCCGATCATCGGCTCGCTCGTCTATGCGGACGGGCAGGCGGCGGACTTCGCCACGGCCATGATGGTGACCGCCTCGTCCGGCCTGATTCTGTTCGGGCTCACCCACCGGCATTACCGGGAATTGCGGGCGCGCGACGGTTTCGTCCTGGTGTCGGCGAGCTGGACCCTGATGGCCGGCATCGCCACCCTGCCGCTGCTCATGGTCTATTCAGACATGTCGTTCACCGACGCCTATTTCGAGACCATGTCCGGCCTGACCACCACCGGCGCCACGGTGATGAGCGGCCTGGACCAGGCACCGCCGTCGATCAACCTATGGCGCCACGAGCTGAACTGGCTGGGCGGCATGGGCATCATCGTCCTGGCCATCGCCGTCCTGCCCATGCTCGGCGTCGGCGGCATGCAGCTGTACAAGGCCGAGGTGCCGGGGCCGATGAAGAACGCCAAGCTGACCGCGCGCATCCGGGACACGGCGAAGCTGCTCTGGCTGGTCTATGTCGCCTATACCGTGGCCTGCATCGCGACGCTCAAGCTGGCCGGGATGAATTGGCTGGATGCCATCTGCCATGCCTTCGCCGCGCTCAGCCTGGGCGGCTTCTCGACCCGGGACGCCAGCGTGGGCGCCTTCGACGACCCGGTGATCGAATTCATCCTGATCGTCTTCATGACCGTCGGCGCGCTCAACTTCGCCACCCATTATCTGGTCCTGCGCGGCCGCAGCCTGCGCCCGCTCTGGGAGGACATCGAGGCGCGCGCCGTGATCGCCACCCTGAGCCTGTCCAGCCTGCTGGTCGGCATCTATCTCTGGCTGGAGGGGGTGTATCCCAGCTTCTGGACGTCCCTGCGCCACGCCAGCTTCAACCTGGTCTCGCTGGCCACCGACTGTGGCTTCGTCAGCCAGGATTACGACAAGTGGCCGGTCTTCGCGCCCCTCTTCATGCTGTTCCTGTCCTGCATCACGGTCAGTTCCGGCTCGACCGGCGGCGGCATCAAGATGGTGCGCACCCTGGCCCTGGCCAAGCAGGCCCGGCGCGAGTTGCAGCGCCTGCTGCACCCGAGCATGGTCAGGCCGGTGAAGATCGGCGAGGCGGCCATGCCGGGCAGCATCATCATTGCCGTGCTCGGCTTCATCTTCCTGTACTTCATCAGCATCGTCACCGCCACCTTCCTGATGGTCCTGTCCGGGGCCGACTTCATGACCGGGTTCTCGGCCATCATCGCCTGCATCAACAACGCCGGTCCCGGCCTGAACCAGGTCGGCCCGGCCACCAACTTCTCGGTATTGAACGATTTCCAGGTCTGGGTATGCAGCTTCACCATGCTGCTCGGCCGTCTCGAGGTGCTCTCCCTGCTGGTGCTGTTCACGCCCGACTTCTGGCGGCCCTAGCAGCCTGTCGGACTTTGGACGCGGGATGCGTTGGGCGTCTGGGCGGATGGATGCAAGGCGCGTCGCGCAGCGAATGGTTGTTCCATGGCCGCTGCGCTCGAAACTCGCCCCAAAGCGCCGCATGCGCGGGCTCGTTTTCGCAAGCGGCGCAACGCCGCAGACGCCGCCCAGACACCCAACCCGAAGGGCCGGGGCCGCTTTTGGCGCACCCACGGCCAAAGTCCGACAGGCTGCTAGGGAACCGCTGATTTATTCGATTCCGTCGTTCCCGCGTAGGCGGGAACCCAGTTAAATCAAGGCACTGGATCCCCGCCTACGCGGGGATGACGAAAAATCAGCGTCTCCCTAGGGCGCGAAGCGGTAGCCGACCCCGGTCTCGGTGAGCAGGTGCCGGGGGCGGGCCGGGTCGGCCTCCAGCTTGTGGCGCAGGCGACCGACGTAGATGCGCAGGTAGTGGCTGTCGCCGGCATGGCCCGGCCCCCAGACCTCGTGCAGGACCTGGCGGTGGGTGAGCACCCGGTCCGGGTGGGTGGCCAGGTAGACCAGGAGACGGAACTCGATCGGCGTCAGCTTCACCACGGCCCCAGCCCGGGTGACGCCGCGCCGGGCCAGGTCGAGCTCGATCTCGCCGAAACGGAGCAGCGGCTCGCGGGTGGCGTCGCGCGCGGTACGCCGGCGCAACAGGGCATGGGCACGGGCGAGCAACTCGGCGACACCGAACGGCTTGGCCAGGTAATCGTCGGCACCGGCCTCCAGCGCGCCGACCTTGTCCGACTCCAGGCTGCGCGCGGAGAGCACCAGGATCGGGGCGTCGGACCAGTTGCGCAGGGCCCGGATGAACTCGCCACCGTCGGCATCCGGCAGGCCGAGGTCGAGGATGACCAGGTCGGGATGACGCTCGGCGGCCTCGGCGAGACCACCCGACACGGTGCCGGCCTCCACCACCTCATGGCCGTCGTTGGTCAGGACGATGCGCAGGAAGCGGCGGATCGACGGTTCGTCTTCGACGATCAGGATGCGGCTCATGCGTCCTCGTCCTCCAGGCCGGGCGGGTTGCCGACCGGCAGGTCGAAGCCGACCCGGGCGCCGCCCTCCGGCGGATTTTCCAGGTGCAGACAGCCGCCGTGCGCCTCGACGATGGCCTTGGCGATCGCCAGGCCGAGTCCGGTGCCGGGGCGCACGCCGCCTCGGGCGAACGGCATGGTGAGATCGAGCCCGGTCGGGAAACCGGGCCCGGCGTTGCTTACCGCAACCTCGACCCGGTCGCCCCGGCGGCGCGCTTCGATCCGGATCGGGGTGCCGGCCGGGGCATGCTTGGCGGCGTTGTCGAACAGGTTGGCGAGCACCCGCTCCAGCAGGACGGAATCGAACTCCAGCAGGGGCAGGTCGGCCGGCAGGTCGATCTCGACCGGATTGCGGTCCAGGGCAACACCGAGCAGCTTGAGGGCGCTGCCGACCACCTCCTCCAGGGCCTGCCACTCCTTGCGCGGCGCCATGCCGCCACCGGCCGCCAGGCGGGCCAGGTCGAGCAGGTTGGCAACCATGTTGGTCAGGGCCGCGGCCTGGTCACGTAGCGCGCGCGCAGTATCGGCGTGCGGCGGCGGCAGGGGCGGCCTGGCCAGGGTCAGGGTATCGGCCAGGCCGACCAGCGAGGTCAGCGGCGTGCGCAGGTCGTGCGACAGGCTGGCCAGGACGGTGTTGCGCAGGCGCTCCGACTCCACGTTCAGCTGGCTGGCCTGGGCCACCTCGGCGTAGTGCAGGCGCTCGACCGCGATGGCGGCCAGGGAGGCGACGGCAGACAGGAGCGGCTTCTCGCCGCCCAAAACCTCCGGCGCGGCATGCAGTTCGAGGACACCGCGCACCCGTATGGGCGCCGCCATGGGCAGGTACAGGGTGCCGCCGCCGCGCCCGGTGGCGCCCAGCTTCTCGATCGGCTCGCCGCGCTCGTAGGCGCGCTGGGGCAGGTGCGGATCGCCCTCGACCGGACCGGTCTCGCCGACGCCGCGCAGACGGCCGTGGCCGTCGGGCAGCCATAGGCGGGCATCGACGCCGGCCACCTGGGCGAGGAAGCGGCGCGCGGTATCGGATACCTGCCCAACCGCCAGGGCGCCGGCCAGTTCGCGCGCCATCTCATAAAGGGCGCGGGTGCGCCGCTCGCGCTCGCCGGCTTCCTGGGCCTGCAGGCAGAGCCGGGCGGTCAGGTGGCCGGTGACCAGAGCCACCACCAGCATGACCCCGAAGGTGATCAGGTGCTGGGCGTCCGCCACCGCCAGGGTGAGATGGGGGGGAATGAAGAAGAAATCGAACAGCAGGACGTTCAGGAAGGCCGCCAGCAGGGCCGGCCCGCGCCCGAGCCGGAGGGCGACCAGGAATACCGTGAGCAGGAACAGCATGACCAGGTTGACCGGGTCGACCCAGGCGGTCAGCGGCTGTGCCAGCAAGGCCGTGGCCAGGCAGGCGGCAACGGCGAGCGGATAGGCGACGGCGGACTTGGGCGATTTCATGGCCGGCAGTATAGGCGCCCGGAATATGGCCTGCGCAAAGCCGCCCTGTCGCAAAGCCGACAAGGCCGGGCGCGAGTGGCCTTTCGGACACGGGGTTGGGCCGCATTTGCACAAACATATTCATTAATATCAACATGATACATAAACCCCCGGTATGGCACGGCGATTGCGAAAGGCTAGTCATAGAGGTCCCACACTAGGAGATACGACATGATTACCCTGACCCCCGCGGCCCTGTCCGCCGTCGAGAAGTTCATCCAGGGCGCCGCCAGCCCCGTGGCCGGCCTGCGCATCGCCATCTCGGGCGGTGGCTGTTCCGGTTTCCAGTACGGCATGAGTTTGGAAGAAGCGGCCGCCGAGGACGACGTGGTGGTCGAGCTGGGCACGGTCAAGCTGCTCGTCGACCCCTTCTCGGCGCCCCTGCTCACCGGCGTCACGGTCGACTTCGTCGACAGCCTGAACGGCTCCGGCTTCAAGTTCGTGAACCCCAACGCCAGCAGTTCGTGCGCGTGCGGTTCCTCCTTCTCCGCTTAAAGGAATACGACCATGTGGGACTACTCTGACAAGGTCAAGGAACACTTCTTCAGCCCGCGCAACTCGGGCGCCATGGACGACGCCAACGCGGTCGGCGACGTCGGTTCGCTCAACTGCGGCGATGCCCTGCGCCTGATGCTCAAGGTCGACCCGGACACCGAGACCATCGTCGACGCCCGCTTCCAGACCTTCGGCTGCGGCTCGGCCATCGCATCAAGCTCGGCCCTGACCGAGATCATCAAGGGCATGACCCTGGACGCCGCCCTCAAGGTCAGCAACCAGGACATCGCCGACTACCTGGACGGCCTGCCGCCCGAGAAGATGCACTGCTCGGTGATGGGGCGCGAGGCGCTCCAGGCCGCCGTCGCCAACTATCGCGGCGAGGAGTGGAAGGACGACCACGAGGAGGGCGCCCTGATCTGCAAGTGCTTCGCCATCGACGCGGTGCTGATCGAGGAGACGGTGCGCGCCAACAACCTGTCCTCGGTCGAGGACGTGATCAACTACACCAAGGCCGGCGGCGGCTGCTCGTCCTGCCACGAGGGCATCGAGGAGATCCTGACCAAGGTCCTGGCCGAGCGCGGCGAGGCCTTCACGCCGCACGCGGTCGAGCTCAAGGAAGAGGCCAAGCCGGCCAAAATGAACAACCTGCAACGGATCAAGCGCATCGAGATGATCCTGGACTCGATCCGGCCGCAGTTGCAGCGCGACCACGGCGACATCGAGCTGGTCGACGTCGACGGCAAGACCATCTACGTCAACATGATCGGCGCCTGCTCCGGCTGCCAGATGGAGGCGCAGACCCTGCAAGGTATCCAGACCCGCCTGATCGAGGACCTGGGCGAATTCGTCAAGGTGGTGCCGAGCCGGGCCGGGTCGTACTCGCGCGCCGCCTGCCACGTTTGATTTTTATATTCCCCTCTCCCTCGAGGGGAGAGGGGTTGGGGTGAGGGTGGGAGCCAAACCGTCATGGTCAGGCGACCACCTCCACCCTAACCCCAGCCCTCACCCCTCAAGGGGGAGGGAGAGAAAGGAACCGTAATGGACGCCATCTACCTCGACAACAACGCCACCACCCGGGTCGACGACGCCGTGGTGGCGGCCATGCTGCCCTTCTTCACCGAGCAGTTCGGCAACCCCTCCTCCATGCACAGCTTCGGCAACAAGGTCGGTCTGGCGCTCAAGAAGGCCCGCATGCAGGTCCAGGAACTCCTGGGCGCCGAGCACGAGTCCGAGATCATCTTCACCTCCTGCGGCACCGAGTCCGATTCCACCGCCATCCTGTCCGCCCTGCGCGCCAGCCCGGAGCGCAAGGAGATCATCACCACCAGCATCGAGCACCCGGCCGTGCTGGCCCTGTGCAGCCATCTGGAGAAGGAAGGCTACAAGACCCACTTCCTCAAG
Source organism: Thiobacillus sp. (assembly GCA_013335435.1). Taxonomy (GTDB): domain Bacteria; phylum Pseudomonadota; class Gammaproteobacteria; order Burkholderiales; family Thiobacillaceae; genus Parasulfuritortus. The sequence continues at coordinate 8,321 of JAAXVP010000051.1, forward strand.
GTCGACGAGAAGGGCCGCCTGGACCTGGCCGAATACCAGCGACTGCTCACCGACAAGGTCGCCGTGGTGTCCGTGATGTGGGCCAACAACGAGACCGGCACCCTGTTCCCGGTCGAGCGGATGGCCGAGATGGCCCATGCCGCCGGCATCCCCTTCCACACCGACGCCGTGCAGGCCGTGGGCAAGGTGCCCATCGACCTGAAGACCAGCAAGATCGACATGCTGTCCCTGTCCGGCCACAAGCTGCACGCCCCGAAGGGGGTCGGCGTCCTGTACCTGAAGCGCGGCGTGCGCTTCCGTCCGCTCCTGCGCGGCGGCCACCAGGAACGCGGGCGCCGGGCCGGCACCGAAAACACCGCCTCCATCGTCGCCCTGGGCATGGCCTGCGAACAGGCCATGCAGCACATGCACTTCGAGAACACCGAGGTGCGCCGCCTGCGCGACAAGCTGGAGGCCGGGATACTCGCCAAGGTGCCGCGCGCCTTCGCCACCGGCGACGTGACGAACCGCCTGCCCAATACCAGCAACATCGCCTTCGAGTTCATCGAGGGCGAGGCGATCCTGCTCCTGCTCAACAAGTTCGGCATCGCCGCCTCGTCCGGCTCGGCCTGCACCTCGGGCAGCCTGGAGCCCAGCCACGTCATGCGCGCCATGGGCATTCCCTACACCGCCGCCCACGGCACCATCCGCTTCTCGCTGTCGCGTTATACGACCGAGGCCGAGGTCGACCGGGTCATCCAGGTGATTCCGGAGATCGTCGCCCAGTTGCGCAAGCTGTCGCCCTACTGGGGTGAAAACGGCCCGGCCGCGGAGCCGGACAAGGCCTTCGCGCCGGTGTACGCCTGAACCAGGCGGACCGCCTGGAAATACCGGGTTTGCTCGTTCAAGAAACACCTCGATTGGTCGATAATGACCTGCCCGCCGACCGTCCACCGGACAGGGGCGGCGGGCAGGTCGAATACCCTGGGTATCCGTCTCAACCAACAGGAGGAGAAGTATTCATGAGTACCTGGATAAAATGGCTGGCGGCCTTCCTGGCGTGCGGCGCCAACCTGGCCCTGGCGGGCACCGCCACCGGCAACCTGAGCGTCAGCGCGACGGTGAGCAATACCTGCACGGTCGGCACCAGCAGCATCGATTTCGGCGCCTACAACCCCATCTCCGGCTCGGCCCACAGCGGCACCGGCTCGGTCAAGGTCACCTGCACCACCGGCACCTCGTACAGCATCGAGCTGGGCACCGGCACCTATTCCGGTTCCTGCTCGGGCAACCGTTGCATGAAGGACGCCGGCACCGACTACCTGCCTTACGAGCTGTACCAGGACAGCGGCCACAGCACGGTGTGGGGGGGCACGGCCTACTCGGCGGGCAGTGCCAAGTCCTCCCAGACCGGCACGGGCAGCGAGCAGACCCACAGCCTGTACGGCGGCATCGCGGCCGGCCAGAACGTCCCGAAGGGCAGCTACAGCGACACCGTCACCGTCACCGTCAACTTCGTAGACTGATGGTCGCCCATCGGATACTGGCGGCGGCCATCGGGTTGTGGTCCATTGGCGTTTCCGCGGCGAACATCGGCATCATGCCGGTGGGGGCCAGTCTCGCCCAGGGGCGTGACCGGGCGGCGATCACCGTGACCAACCAGGGCCAGGAAGGCGTGGTGATGCAGGTCGACACCGTGGCCTGGACGCAGGAGAACGGCGAGGACCGCTACCTGCCGACCCGCGACCTGCTGGTCAACCCGCCCCTGTTCACGCTCAAGGCCGGCCGTTCCCAGGTCCTGCGCATCGGCCTGCGCCAGCCCCCCACGGGCGAGCGCGAGATCGCCTACCGCCTGATCCTGCGCGAGGTTCCCCAGGTCGCGCCGACACCATCCGCCGACGCGGCGGCGGCGGGCCAGGTGCAGGTTCTGCTGCAGATGCGCCTGCCGGTCTACGTGGAGCCGGCACGGCCCGAGCCGGGCCGGCGCTGGCAGGCCCGCTGGACCGGCGACGGCCGCCTCGATCTGACCCTCGACAACACCGGCAATGTGCACTTGGTGGTGGGCGAACTGAAACTGCGCCCCGCGGAAGCGGCGCCCGACTCGGCCCCACTCGCGACGGTCAAGGCCAGTACATCGGTCCTCCCGGGCCAGAGCCGCACTTGGCCGTTGCAGCCCGGTACGGCCGCCCCCGGCCAGCGCTACATGCTCGAAGTGACGACCGATCGGGGCCCGTACCATGTGGCGCTCGATCCGGCCCTCCCCTGAGCGGAAACGTCGTCGGCACCCGGCAGTTCGCCTAGGCCTGGTCCTGACGCTTCTGTGCGCCGCGGCCGGGGCGGACGAGCCGGTCATCCTGGCGGTCAACCTGAACGGCATCGAGCGCGACGAGATCATTACCGCCCGCTACCTGTCCGACGGCAGCTTGGCGGTCGCGCAACGTGACCTGCTCGACTGGGGCCTGAAGCTGCCGGTCACCGGCCGCCTCAGCCTGGACGGCCTGGCCTATGTGCGCCTGGCCGACCTGCCCGAAATCGCCTACAGCATCGAACCCGACAGCCAGAGCCTGCGCCTGAACGTGCCGGCCGGGTTGTTCGAAGGCCATGCCCTGGCCTACGGGCTGGAAGGGGATACGGTATCGACGCCCACCATACCGGGCGGCTTCCTGAACTACGACCTCAATTGGCAGCGCCAGGACGGCACCGACCAGGGCGGCGGCCTGTTCGAGATCGGTTTCTTCAACACCTGGGGCAGCGGCACCGCAACCACCCTGTGGGATGCCACCACCGGACGCTGGGTGCGCCTCGACACCACCTGGACGCTGGACATGCCGGACAAGATGCAGAGCCTGCGCCTGGGCGACGCCATCGGCATACCGGGTACCTGGGGCCGTGCCGTGCGCTTCGGCGGCCTGCAGTGGGCGACCAACTTCGCCACCCGGCCGGGCTTCGTCACCTTCCCGCTGCCCAGCCTGCGCGGCGAGGCCAGCCTGCCTTCCACCCTGGATGTCTTCCTGGACAACGCGCGGGTGGTGCGGGACGACGTGCCGGCCGGTCCGTTCGACCTGAACGACATCCCGGTGGTGACCGGGCAGGGCGAGCTGCGCATGGTGGTGCGCGACCTGCTCGGGCGCCAGCAGGTGATCAGCCAGCCCTATTACGCCAGCCCGCTCATGCTGCGGCCCGGCCTGCGCGACTTCGCCTGGGAGATCGGCTTCCTGCGCGAGGACTACGGCCTGGCCAGCAGCCGCTACGGGCGCGGCATGCTGGCGCTGACCGAGCGCCAGGGCATCGGTCCCGGCTTCACCCGGGAATGGCGGGCGGAGGTGGCGGAACACCAGCAGACCCTGGGCGCCGGCGGCGTCTGGCTGCTGCCGGCGCAGGGCGCCTTCCTGCCCGGTACCCTGAGCCTGGACGCCGCGGCCAGCCATGGGCCGGACGGTTACGGTGCCCTGTACGGCCTGGGCCTGGAACACCGGTCGTCCCATTTCAATTTCGGCCTCCAGGCCAGGCATGCCGGGCGCAACTTCGTCCAGCTCGGCCTGGCACCCGACATCACGCCGCGTCTCACCCTGTCCGCCAACCTGGGCTGGAGCCTGGGCGGCCAGGGTCTCGGCCTGGGGTACGTGCGCCAGACCACCTGGCAGGGCGACGACCGGCGCCTGCTGTCGGCCAGCTACAGCGTAGGCCTGGGGCGGGCCGGCCAATTTGGCGTGTTCGCCCTGCGCAACCTGGGCGACCCGGGCGGCTACAGCCTGACGGCGGTATGGTCGATGGCCCTCGACGCCGACACCGGGCTGCACGCCGGCCTCGACCGCCAGGATGGACGCAATCGCGCCACCGTGCAGGTCCAGCGCAACACACCGCCGGCGGGAGGGATCGGCTATCGCCTGCTGCTGGGCGACGACCGCCGCTACCAGGCCGCCGCCACCCTGCAGACCGACCGCGCCACCGCCATGGTCGAGGCGGCCCGCGCCGATGGCCAGACCGGTTTCCGGGCCGGGGTCAGCGGCGGCATCGCGGTGGCTGCCGGCGGCGTCTTCCCGAGCCGGCGCATCGACGGCAGCTTCGCGGTGGTCAAGGTGGGCGATTTCGCCGGCGTGCGGGTGTATCGAGACAACCAGGAAGTGGCCCGCACCGACCAACGCGGCCTGGCCATGATCAGCCAGTTGCGCGCCTACGAGAAGAACCCGGTGGCCATCGAACCGGCCGACTTGCCCATGGACGCCGAGGTGGATACGCTGCAACTCAAGTTGACCCCGGCCCTGCGCAGCGGCGTGGTGGCCGCGTTCCCGGTCCGGCGCGGCCGCAATGCGCGGTTGCGGCTGGTGGACGACAATGGCCGGGCGCTGCCGTCCGGCGTGTCGGTGCGCGTCGAAGGCGATGCGCGGGAGTTCCCGGTCGGCTTCGACGGCCAGGTCTTCCTGACCGGCCTGGCCGGACCGGCCCGGTTGTCGGCGGAATGGCCCGGTCACCGCTGCACGGCCGAACTGGCGCCCGGCGACGCGGTCGACCCGTTGCCCGACCTGGGCACCCTGATCTGCAAAGGAGCCACGCCATGAAGGCCCTGATCGCCACCCTGTCGACCCTGGCCGGCCTCCTGCCGGCCCCGCCGGCCGCCGCCCTGTGCATCATCTGCTCGTGTTCCGTGGCGGTGGACTCCCAGGTCGCCTTCGGCACCTACAACCCCCTGCCGGGCAGCGCCGCCGACGCGGCGGGCCACTTCACCGTCACCTGCGACCTCACCCTGGGGCTGCTCGGCACCTACACGGTAGGGCTGTCCAAGGGCGGCAGCGGCAGCTACGCGCCCAGGAAGATGTCCAGCGGGGCCAACACCCTGAACTACAACCTCTACACCGACGCGGCGCACACCAGCGTTTGGGGCGACGGCACCGGCGGCACCAGTCTGGTCAGCGACGCGTCCCTGCTCACCCTGCTGGGCCACGTGGTGCGGCATTACGATGTCTACGGCCGGATTCAGGGCAGCCAGCAGACCGCCCGGCCGGGCAGCTACGCCGACACGGTGGTGATCACCGTCACCTACAACTGATCGGCACGCTCCATGCATCCCGGATGGGGTGCTTTGTAGGAAATCCGACGATGTTGTCCTGATGGTGCCACTGCACACCCGGGTTGCAGGGAAGCGCGCTCAAATACATCAATAAATTCAGCTTGTTGCATAAAAACCCCGGCTGGCATGGGCTTTGCGATGGGCTATCCAAGCCCACCCACACCGGAACACCGCCATGCCCACCATCACCATCGACGACACCACGCTCCGCGACGGCGAGCAGTCGGCCGGCGTCGCCTTCACCCTGGAAGAGAAGCTGGATATCGCCCGGCGCCTGGACGCCCTCGGCGTGCCGGAACTGGAGGTGGGCATCCCGGCCATGGGCGACGGCGAGTGCGATGGCATCAGGGCGGTTGCCGGGCTGGGCCTCAAGGCCCGGCTGATTGTCTGGAGCCGCATGCACGGCGGCGACCTGGAGGCGTGCCGGAACATGCGAGTCGACATGGTCGACCTGTCCATCCCAGTGTCGGACATCCACATCGGCAAAAAGCTCAAGCGCGACCGCGCCTGGATCTTGCAGACCATCCGGACCATGGTCCCGCGCGCCCTCGACATGGGCCTGGAGGTGATCGTCGGCGGCGAGGACGCCTCCCGCGCCGACCTGGACTTCCTGATGCGCGTGGTCGATGCCGCGCAAAACGCCGGCGCCCGCCGTTTCCGCTTCGCCGACACCCTGGGCGTACTGGAACCGTTCGGCGTCCACGACACCGTCAAGACCTTGCGTTCGATCACCGACCTGGAGATCGAAATGCATGCCCACGACGACCTCGGCTTGGCCACCGCGAACACCTTGGCCGCCTGCCGGGCCGGCGCGAGCCACGTCAACACCACGGTGAACGGCCTCGGCGAACGCGCCGGCAACGCCGCCCTGGAAGAGGTCGCCCTGGGCCTGAACAAGTTGTACGGCTACGAGACCGGGGTCGACCTGACCAGTTTCCCGACCTTGTCCGAGCGGGTCGCCGCCGCCTCCGGCCGGCCGGTGCCCTGGCAGAAGAGCGTGGTCGGCGAGGGCGTGTTCACCCACGAGGCCGGCATCCATGTCGACGGCCTGCTCAAGGACCCGGAGACCTACCAGGGTTTCGACCCGCGCGAGGTCGGCCGCGCCCACCGGATGGTGGTGGGCAAGCATTCCGGCTCCAGCGGGGTGCTGGCGGCCTATGCCCGCATGGGCCTGACCCTGAGCCAGGCCGAGGCGCGCGAACTGCTGCCGGACATCCGGGCCTTTGCCGAAAAGGCCAAGCGTTCGCCGGCCGACCAGGAACTGCTGTTCCTCTACCAGCGCTACATCGGCCGGTCGGCGGCGAGTCTGGTGCACTGATCATGGCCATGGGCTCCCACCCTCTCCCCCACCCCTCCCCCCTCGAGGGGGAGG
>JAAXVP010000052.1 GCA_013335435.1 Thiobacillus sp.
TTTTCATTGGCCGTCAGCCGGCCTCTCAGTCGATTTCCTCGATCCAGGCCTGCTGGATGGCCTCCAGGATCTTCTCGCCCGAACGGTTGGCGTCGTCGGCGAAGTCGGGCAATTCCATCACCCAGCGATGCAGGTCGGTGAAACGGATGAACTTGGGGTCGACATCGGGATGGTGCTCGGCCAGGGCAATGGCGATGTCCAGTATGTCGGTCCATTTCATCAGTGGCCTCCTTCCTTGACCATGTTGATGCTGTACTTGGGGATCTCCACCACCACGTCTTCCTTGCCCATCAGGGCCTGGCAGGACAGGCGCGAGGTCGGCTCCAGGCCCCAGGCCTTGTCGAGCATGTCGTCTTCCAGTTCGGTCGCCTCGGACAGGCTGTCGTAGCCTTCGCGGACCACGACATGGCAGGTGGTGCAGGCGCACGACTTCTCGCAGGAATGCTCGATCTCGATGCCGTTCTCCAGCAGGGTATCGCAGATCGAAACCCCCTTGTGGGCCTCGATCACGGCGCCCTCCGGGCAAAGTTCGACGTGAGGCAGGACGATCAGTTGCGGCATCAGGCGGCTTCCTTCTTGCGGCTCGGCAGGGCGGCCAGGACGCCATCCCAGAAGGCGATCCGGGCCTCCACGGCACGTACGCCGGCCGCCTTGGCTTGTGCCAGTTTGGCCTCGTCGCCGCCGCACAGGGCCTCCAGCAGGCGCAGCGACAGCGGGGCGTGGAAGTCCTCGTCGAGGTGGATGTGGCGGTTCAGGTAGAAATGGAAGATCGGCGCCTGCGCCTCGGTGATGGCCATGCGGGCCAGGAAGGCGCGGAACATGGCCGGGATCATGTGCTCGCGCCCCAGGGCCAGGGCGGCGGCGACCTCGTGCGGCTGATCGGAATCGAGGAAGCCGAAGGTGGTCCGGTTGAAGGCGGCGGCCGGAGCCGGTGCCTGACCGGCATCGAGGGCGGGATGGATGCCGTCCTTGGCAACCTTGTCGACGAAGGCCAGCATGCGCTCGGCGTCGGCGCCGACCTCGCGCATGGCGGCGATGTAGAGCATGAAGTGGCTGGCGAAGGCGCTGGCCTGGCCGGGAGCGTTCTGGTCGGTCTCTTCTTCCAGCACCAGTTCGTTGATGAAGCGCTGCACCTCGGCGTCCGGGCCCGGCGTCCAGGGCCAGCGGGCCGGGGCGACGTGGTGCTGCAGGTACTTGATCAGGGACATGAAGTCCCACACCGAATGAACGTGGTGCTGCATGAACACCCGCAGGTCTTCGACCGTTTCCAGGGCGCCGTAGATGGGGTGGTTATCCAGGCGTTGTTGCAGGCCCCGAATGAATTCAGGCTCGATATGGCTCATCGTTACATTCCTATCTCGTCGATCTTGTGTCCGGCCAGCGCGCGTTTCACGCTGGCATCCATGCGGCGGGCGGCGAATTCGACCGTGCCGCGGTTCAAGGCCTCGGTGGCGCGCTTGATGGCAGACTGGTCATCACCTTGCAACTGGCTGCCTAGTTTGGTTATCAGCGCCTCGACGGCAACACGTTCGTCGGCGGAAAGCAGATTTTCGTCCTCGGCCAGGGCCGCCGCGGTGGCGTCGATCAGGCGTTGGGCGTCGACCTTGAGTTCGGCCAACTGGCGCGCATCCACGTCCTCGCGGGCATGGGCGTAGGATTCTTGCAGCATGCGGGCGACCTCGTCGTCCGACAGGCCATAGGACGGCTTCACCTCGATGTGCGCCTCGATGCCGGTGCCGGTCTCGCGCGCGGTCACCGACAGCAGGCCATCGGCATCGACCTGGAAGGTCACCCGGATCCGGGCCGCGCCGGCCACCATGGCCGGGATGCCGCGCAGGGTGAAGCGGGCCAGGCTGCGGCAATCGGACACCAGTTCGCGCTCGCCCTGGAGCACATGGATGGTCATGGCGGTCTGGCCGTCCTTGTAGGTGGTGAAGTCCTGGGCACGGGCGACCGGGATGGTGGAGTTGCGCGGCACGATCTTCTCGACCAGGCCACCCATGGTCTCGAGGCCGAGCGACAGCGGCACCACGTCGAGCAGGAGCCAGTCGTCCTCGCGCTTGTTGCCGGCCAGGACGTTGGCCTGGATGGCGGCGCCGATGGCGACCACCTTGTCGGGGTCCAGGTTGGTGAGCGGGGTCTGGCCGAAGAACTCGCCCACGGCGACCTGGATGCGCGGCACCCGGGTGGAGCCGCCCACCATCACCACGCCCTTGACCTCGGCGGCCGCGAGACCGGCGTCGCGCAGGGCCTTGCGGCAGGGCAGCAGGGTCTTGTTGACCAGGCTGGCGGTAAGTTCGTTGAACGTGGCCTCGGTGAGCTTGAGGTCGATCAGCTGGCCGGTGGTCAGTACCGCCGTGATGCCGATCTCGGGATGGTCGGTCAGGCGTTCCTTGGCCTCGCGGGCCTTGGCCATGAGCATGGCCTTGTCGTGGTCGCCGACCGTGTGCAGGCCGGCCTGCTCCAGCATCCAGCAATAGACCCGGCGGTCGAAGTCGTCGCCGCCCAGGGCGGAATCGCCGTTGGTGGCCAGGACCTCGAAGACGCCCTTGGTCAGCTTGAGGATGGAGATGTCGAAGGTGCCGCCACCGAGATCGTAGACCGCGTAGATGCCTTCGGATGCGTTGTCGAGACCGTAGGCAATCGCGGCCGCGGTCGGCTCGTTCAGGAGGCGCAGGACGGTGAGGCCGGCCAGGCGGGCGGCGTCCTTGGTGGCCTGGCGCTGGGCATCGTCGAAATAGGCCGGTACGGTGATCACGGCGCCGGTGAGGTCGCCGCCCAGGGCATCCTCGGCGCGCTGCTTCAGCACCTTGAGTATCTCGGCCGAGACCTCGACCGGGCTCTTCACCCCGGCGACGGTCTTGATCTGGACCATGCCCGGTGCGTCGACGAAGTGATAGGGCAGCGTAGTGGCGTCCGGGATGTCCTTGATGCCGCGGCCCATGAAACGCTTGGCCGAAACGATGGTGTTGTGCGGGTCTTCGCTGGCACGCGTCTGCGCCTCGCAGCCGACTGTGGTGCTGCCGTCGGCGTGGAAACGCACCACCGAGGGCAGGAGCGGACGGCCGTGCTCGTCGTTGAGCACCACCGAGATGCCGTTGCGCACGGAGGCGACCAGGGAGTTGGTGGTGCCCAGGTCGATGCCCACCGCCAGGCGGTGCTGGTGCGGCGCGGCGGACAGGCCGGGTTCGGCGATTTGCAGTAAGGCCATGTATTCAGTGCGATGTAAGGGGTGAGGAGTGAAGAGTCGCGGATTACCCGACACTCCTCACTCCTGACGCCTCACTATGCCATTTCGTCGTAGGCGTGGCCGAGGTCGGCCAGGAATTTTTCCAGGAAACGGTATTGTCTCAGGACTTCAGCGGCGGCGGCATAGTCGTGCCGGGAATCGATCGATTCCGCCACCTCGCCGAGCAGCTTTTCGGCCTCGGTCCGGGTGGCTTTTTCCAGGCGGTCGAGGGCGTCGAAGTCGGCCTCCGCCACCGCGTCGGCCAGGGCCTCGCGGCCCGCCATCTGACGTTCCAGGAAGGCCATCGGCATGGCTGCGTGGCCGGGCGCCATGGCGTCGATGCCTTGCAGCGTCAACAGGTAGCAGGCCCGCGCGAACGGATGCTTGAGGGCCTGGTAGGCTTCGTTGGCACGGGTCGCCCACTGCACCGCCAGGCGCTGGTCGGCCTCGCCGGCATGGGCGAAGCGGTCCGGGTGGATCTCGGCCTGGAGTTCGCGATAGGCACGGTCGAGTGCCTCGGCGTCGATGGCGAAGGCGGGCGTCAGGCCGAACAGGGCGAAGTGGTTCTGGTTGAAGTCCGCCATGTTCCCGCCGCCGCCGGCCTCAGACGTTGAACGACTCGCCGCAGCCGCAGGCGTTCTTGACGTTCGGGTTGTTGAACTTGAAGCCTTCGTTGAGGCCCTCGCGGACGAAGTCCAGTTCGGTGCCGGCCAGGTAGGCCAGGCTCTTGGGGTCGACGTAGACGGTCACGCCCAGGCACTCGAACTTGTGGTCTTCCGGGTCCTCGACGTCGGCGAACTCCAGCTTGTAGGCCATGCCCGAGCAGCCCGAGGTGCGCACGCCCAGCTTGATGCCCAGGCCCTTGCCGCGCTTGGTCAGGAAGTTCCGGATGTGGTTGGCGGCGCGCTCGGACAGGGTTACCGAAGCGCCCTCGGCGACCGGACGGTCCTCGATCTCGGTGGCGGCGCCTTGCGGCGCGGCGCAGGTGCTGGCGCCCATCTTAGTTCTCCTTGTTGCCGTGGCAGGCCGCGTATTCGCCGCCCGCGCCATGCTTCTGCTTGTAGTCGGCCACGGCCGCCTTGATGGCGTCCTCGGCCAGGATCGAGCAGTGGATCTTGACCGGCGGCAGAGCCAGTTCCTCGGCGATCTGGGTGTTCTTGAGGTTCATGGCCTCGTCCAGGGTCTTGCCCTTGACCCACTCGGTCACCAGGGAAGACGAGGCGATAGCGGAACCGCAACCGTAGGTCTTGAACTTGGCGTCCTCGATGACGCCCTGCTCGTTGACCCGAATCTGCAGCTTCATGACATCGCCGCAGGCCGGCGCGCCGACCATGCCGGTGCCGATGCCGGCGGCGTCCTTCTCGAACGAGCCGACGTTGCGGGGATTCTCGTAGTGGTCCAGGACCTTTTCGCTGTATGACATATCAATACTCCACTAAATCAGTGTGCCGCCCATTGCACGGAATCGAGGTCGATGCCGTCCTTGTACATTTCCCACAGGGGCGACATCTCGCGCAGCTTGCCGATCTTCTCGTGCAGCAGCTTGATGGCGTAGTCGATCTCTTCCTCGGTGGTGAAACGGCCGATGGTGAAACGGATCGAGCTGTGCGCCAGTTCGTCGTTGCGGCCCAGGGCCTTGAGCACGTAGGACGGCTCCAGGCTGGCCGAGGTGCAGGCGGAACCGGACGACACCGCCAGATCCTTGATCGCCATGATCAGGCTCTCGCCCTCGACGAAGTTGAAGCTGACGTTGAGGTTGCCGGCGATGCGGGCCTCCATGTCGCCGTTGAGATGCACCTCCTCGATGTCGGAGACGCCCTTGTAGAGCTTGTCGCGCAGCATGCGGATGCGCTCGTTCTCGGCGTGCATCTCGGCCTTGGCGATGGCGAAGGCCTCGCCCATGCCGACGATCTGGTGCGTCGGCAGGGTGCCCGAACGCATGCCGCGCTCATGGCCGCCACCGTGCATCTGCGCCTCCAGGCGGATGCGCGGCTTGCGCCGGACGTACAGCGCGCCGATGCCCTTGGGGCCGTAGACCTTGTGGGCCGAGAAGGACATCAGGTCCACCTTCAGCTTGCCCAGGTCGATGTCGACCTTGCCGGCGGCCTGGGCGGAATCGACGTGGAAGACCACGCCCTTGCTGCGGCAGATCTCGCCCAGCTGCGGGATGTCCTGGATGACGCCGATCTCGTTGTTGACGAACATCACCGAGGCCAGGATGGTGTCCGGACGGATCGCGGCCTTGAATTCCTCGATGTCGATCAGGCCGTTGTCCTTGACGCCCAGGTAGGTCACCTCGAAGCCCTGGCGCTCCAGTTCGCGGCAGGTGTCGAGCACGGCCTTGTGCTCGGTCTTCACCGTGATCAGGTGCTTGCCCTTGCCGGAATAGAAATGCGCCGCGCCCTTGATGGCGAGGTTGTTCGACTCGGTGGCGCCGGAGGTCCAGACGATCTCCCTGGGGTCGGCGTTGACCAGGGCGGCGACCTGCTCGCGCGCCTCTTCCACCGCCTTGTCCGCGTCCCAGCCGAAGGAATGCGAACGCGAGGCGGGGTTACCGAACATCTCGGTCAGATAGGGGATCATCTTGCCGGCCACGCGCGGGTCCACCGGGGTGGTCGCGGAGTAGTCGAGATAGATGGGGGTTTTCACCATGTCATTGCTCCATCAGGCGACGGCGGCCTTGAGGTCGGCCGTGCCCATCACGCGGGTCTTGTGCTTGTGCTTGTCCTTGTCCTGGCAGGCCATCTGCCCGGACACCAGTTGGGCCAGGTTGACCGACTCCAGGTAGTTGTAGATGTGGGCGGTCAGGCCGGTCCACAACTCGTGGGTCATGCAGGGCTCGTCGTCATGGCAGTTGCCCAGGCCGCCGCACTGGGTGGCGTCGATCGGCTCGTCGACGGCGCGGATGATCGCCGCAACGGTGATCTCCTCCATCGGCTTGGCCAGGCAGTAACCGCCACCGGGACCGCGCACGCTGTCGACGATGCCCTGCCGGCGCAGACGGCCGAACAGCTGTTCCAGGTAGGACAGGGAAATCTTCTGGCGTTCGCTGATGCCGGCCAGGGTGACCGGCCCGCGCTGGTGGCGCAGGCCAAGGTCGATCATGGCAGTAACGGCAAAACGTCCTTTGGTGGTTAGCCTCATTTTTTGTGCCTCGCTCTCAAATTCGATCCGGTCCTGACAATCTACAATACCCGATTGTTTTAGTCTACTAATCTACGATTTTATTTAAGTACTCGGGATCGAACTGATCCTGCGGCTCCCGGTTTACCTCCAGGGCATAACCCAGGCGCTTCAGCTCGGCGATGATCCACTCGATGCGCTGGTCGGTGGTGTTGGAATGGTCGATCAGGCCATGCAGGGCCTTGACCATGGGGTCGTTCATGTCGGCACCGACGCCATAGGCCGAGAAGCCGAGTTTCTTGGCGGTCTCTTCTCTTTCCTTGTCCTTTTCGGCATCCAGGATGCGGGCCGGGATGCCCACCGCCGTGGCACCGGCCGGGATATCCTTGACCACGACGGCATTGGAGCCGACCTTGGCGCCCGCACCCAGGGTGATCGGACCGAGCACCTTGGCGCCCGCGCCGATGATCACGCCGGCCTCCAGGGTCGGGTGACGCTTGCCCTTCTGCCAGGAAGTACCGCCCAGGGTGACGCCGTGGTAGAGGGTGCAGTCGTCGCCGACCTCGGCGGTCTCGCCGATCACTACGCCCATGCCGTGGTCGATGAAGACACGGTGGCCGATGGTGGCGCCGGGATGGATCTCGATGCCGGTCAGCCAGCGTGCGATATGGCTGGACAAGCGCGCCAGCCACTTCAGCTTCCAGCCCCACAGCAGGTGGGAAAAACGATGCAGCAGGATGGCATGCAGCCCCGGATAGGTGGTGAGCACCTCGAAAAAGGTGCGCGCCGCCGGATCCCGGTCGAAGACCACGCCTATATCTTCGCGCAAGCGCTGGAACATCGGAAAAACCACAAAAAATAAAGGATGTAATTGTCGCAATTCCCGACTTGGTTGGTCAAATTTACTTCGCCATCGAGGAGGCGGCGGTAGCAGGCCAGCGGGGCGACATTCTTGCTATGCTGCCGTTTGTGAACAACGCTGCCGTCCGGGACGGCGGCCCATCATCGACGGAGCGGGCATATGGCCTCTTTGCAGGAACAGTTTTTGAAAGCCGGCCTGGTCGACACCAAGAAGGTCAAACAGGCCAACCAGGAGAAGGCCAAGCAGAAGAAGGTCGAACGCCGGACCGGTGTCCAGAGTGTCGATGAAGTGCATCTGGCGGTACTCGAAGCAAAACGCAAGGACGCCGAGCGGGCCCGCGAACTCAATGCCCAGCGCAATGCGGCCGCCACCCAAAAGGCGATCGTGGCGCAGATTGCCCAAATGGTGCAGGCGAATCGCCAGAGCAAGGGAAACGGCAACATTGCCTACAACTTCACCCACGACAACAAGGTCAAACGGCTCTATGTGTCGGCCGAAGTCCAGTCGCATTTGGTCGCCGGGCACCTGGTGATCGTCTGCCAGGGCGGCAATACCGAATTGGTGCCCAAGGTGATCGCCGACAAGATCGCCGAGCGCGATCCCTCGCTCGTCGTACGGGTGAACAAGCCCAGCATCGAGACCGATGCGGATGACCCGTATGCCGCCTTCCAGATTCCGGACGACTTGATGTGGTAACCCAGGCTGGCCGGGAGTTTCCGCCCTTTCAAGGAATGACCCATGGCAAAGCGTCAGCGACGAACTGAATAGGAAGGCGGCAATGAAATATCTCCATACCATGGTACGGGTCCGGGATTTGCAGGAATCACTGGATTTCTATGCCCTTCTCGGCCTACGGGAAGTCAGGCGTTCCGAACATCCGGAAGGACGCTACACCCTGGTGTTTCTTGCGGCGCCGGGCGACGAAAGCGCCCAATTGGAATTGACCTATAACTGGGACCCCGAGGACTACGGCACGGCACGCAATTTCGGCCATGTCGCCTATGCGGTCGAGGACGTCTACGCCCTTTGCCAACGCCTCCTGGACGCCGGCGTCACCATCAACCGGCCGCCACGCGACGGCCGGATGGCCTTCGTCCGGTCGCCCGACCTGATCTCGATCGAATTGCTCCAGGCTGGGCCGGCCCTGCCAGCCATGGAGCCCTGGGCCTCGATGCCGAACACCGGGGTCTGGTAGGCGGCGGTCACACCGTCCATGGTCTATTCCGTGACCAAAGCGGCCAGCCGCGGAAGTCCGCCCGAGTTACCGAGGCGCGACGTTTCTCCGGCGCCGCCGGCCTGTCTTCGGAGGTCCACATGCAGATAGTGATTACCGGGGTCTCGCGTGGCTTGGGACGCGCGATGACCGCCGAATTCATCCGGCTCGGCCATACCGTGTATGGCTGTGGCCGCGACGACAAGGCGATCGCTCGGCTCGCCGCCCAATACCCTGCCCCTCACCGTTTCGATGTCGTCGACGTGACCGATGACGACCGGGTCGCGGCCTGGGCCCGGGCTTGCCTGGCCGCGGGGGCCGTTCCCGACCTGCTCCTGAACAATGCCGCGCTGATCAATCGCAATGCGCCGCTGTGGGAAATCGAGGCCGGGGAGTTCGATGCCGTCGTCGACGTCAACATCAAGGGGGTGGCGAACGTCATCCGCCATTTCGTTCCCGCCATGGTCGCCCGCCGCAGGGGCGTGATCGTCAACTTCAGCTCCGGCTGGGGCCGGGAAACCGATCCCGAAGTGGCGCCCTATTGCGCAACCAAGTGGGCCATGGAAGGACTGACCAAGGCCCTGGCCCAGGAACTGCCCGAGGGCATGGCGGCCGTGCCGCTGTCGCCGGGCATCATCGACACGGACATGCTGCGCAGCTGCTTCGGCGCCCAGGCGCACGCCTATCCGAACGCAGAGGAATGGGCCGGGACGGCGGTGCCCTGGCTGCTCGGCCTGGGAACAGGGGATAACGGCCGCTCGCTCACGGTGGGCGACCGGCACTGACGGCCGGATCAGGCCAGGGCGGCCTGCAGGCGTTCCTCGTCGAGGAAGTAATGGCAGACCTCGCGGCCGGCCAGTTCCAGCACCGGCAGCAGGCGGCCGTATTTCTCGGCCAGTTCGCCCTCCCAGCCGACCTCGATTTCCCGCAACGCGAAACCGAGCTGCGGGCGCAGGGCGGCCAGGCCGGCCCTCATCTCGTCGCAGAGATGGCAGCCGGGCCGGCTATAGAGCACCAGTTCAGTCAAGACGGAGCGGGATGTAGAGCGAGCCGTCGCCGCGCTTGACCAGCAGGGCGATGCTCTTGCGGCCCTTGACGTTGATGGCGCGCGACAGTTCCTGGGCGTTGTTGACCGGCTGGCTGCCGGCCGCGACGATGATGTCGCCCGGACGGATGCCGGCGCGGCCGGCCGCGCCCACGGCTTCCTCGACCAGGACGCCGGAGTCGATCTTGAGCTGGCTCTTCTGCTCGGCCTTGAGCGTGCTGACCACCAGGCCAGCCTGGTCCGGCTTGCCCTCGTCGGAGACGGCCACCTTGCCGTTCTCCACCTCGCCGACCTTGACGCTCATCTCGCGGCTGGCGCCCTTGCGCCAGACGGTCATGGCCACCTGGCTGCCCGGCTTGGTGGCGCCGACGATGCGCGGCAAGTCGATGGAGGAATCGATGGCCTTGCCGTCGAAGCTGAGGATGATGTCGGACGGCTTCAGGCCGGCCTTGTCGGCCGGACCGCCTTCTTCGACCTCGGCGACCAGGGCGCCGCGCGGCTTGCCGAGACCGAAGGAATCCGCCAGGTCGGCGGTGACCTCCTGGATCAGCACGCCCAGGCGGCCACGGCTGATCTTGCCGCCGCCCTTGACCTGGTTCATGACGTCCATGGCGACATCGATCGGGATCGCGAAGGACAGGCCCATGTAGCCGCCGGAACGGGAGATGATCTGGGAATTGATGCCGACCACCTCGCCCTTCATGTTGAACAGCGGGCCGCCGGAGTTACCCGGGTTCACGGCCACGTCGGTCTGGATGAACGGGGTGTAGCTCTCCTGCGGCAGGGAGCGCCCCTTGGCGGAGACGATGCCGGCGGTGACCGAGTTCTCGAAGCCGAACGGGGCGCCGATCGCCAGCACCCACTCGCCCACCTTGAGCTTGTCGGGGTCGCCGATGGCCACCTTGGGCAGGTTGCTGGCATCGATCTTGATCAGGGCGACGTCGGTCTTCTCGTCGCTGCCGACCACCTTGGCGCGGAACTCGCGCCGGTCGGACAGCTTGACGGTGACTTCGTCGACGCCATCGATGACGTGGGTGTTGGTCAGGATATAGCCATCGGCGCTGACGATGAACCCCGAGCCCTGGCCATGGCGCGGCCGGCCCTGGCCATGCTCGGGTATGCCGAAGTCGGGCATGCCGAAACGCTTGAACAGTTCGGACATGTCCCCCGGCATCTTGCCCTGGCGCGTGGGCCGGGCATCCTGGGTGGTGGTGATGTTGACCACCGAGGGGGACTGCTGCTCGACCAGGTCGGTGAAGTCGGGCAGGGAGGCCGCTTGCGCGGAGGCTGCCACACCGAAGGTCAGAAAAATCCAGGCAAGGCTTCGCTTCATGTTCACCTCTACAGAATCAGATTGAAGTCACGGTCCGGGCCGGGTGGTGTCAATCCACCGAGCAGCCGGCCGAACCTTTTCTGAGGATGACCGGCACGGCCAGGACCCTGCGGCGTTTCAGCCAGACCGCCGCGACGGCCAGGCCGGCTGCGCCGCCCACGACGGCCTGGAGCTCGCCCCAGTTGCCGCCCAACAGCGCACCAAGCAGAAGCGACAGCAACGGCACCAGGTAACCGGATACCGCAGCACGCAACAGCGCGCCTTCCTCGATGCCGATCACCACCGTTTCGCCTGCTTCGGCCGAGATTGGATTCGCCACCGGGTATTCTGGTTCCCGAGGATGCAACATCCGGGAAAAGGCCGAACTGCCGCAGCCCTTGCCGCCGCAGGCGCCGCACGAGGACGGACTCTCGGTACGCACCCAGGCGAGGTCGCCCTCGACGCGCACCACTCGAACCGAGTTCTCGATCATGCCGGTCAACGGAGGACGACGCCCATGGCCACGGCCTCGACGGCTGGCCAGGGCGCGTCGCCCAGGATGGTGACCTGGTAGCTGCCCAGCTTGCGGGTGAGCATGTTCATCATGCCGCGCGAGCTCTGGCCTTTCATGCTGACCACGTTCTTGGGCGCCGGCTCGACGAAGATGGAGATATGGCTGAGGCCGTCGCTGAACACCCAGTGCTCCACCTCGCCGCTGCGGTTGGGCAGCTTGCGCTTGATCGCGACTTCCTTGGCGAAGCCGGGCGGCAGAAAGCCGACCGAGATCGCGCTGGCCTCGATCGGACGCATCTCGTCCGTGGGCGACATGTTCGGCGGCGCACTGTCGACCTTGCCCGAGACGCCCTTGTGCACGCTGGTGAAGGCGTACTGCACCAGGGGATGGCCTTGGCCGTCGACCATGACCGCACGCAAAGGCAAGGCATTCGACTGGTCGGCGCAAAGGACGTAGCCCCAACGATACTGATCCTTGGGCACCAGTTCCAGGGTGCGGCATTCCTGGCCGGCGACGCGATCGACGCCGCCCAGGCGGACAATATAGTTGTCGGCCAGCCTGGCCGTGTTCTGCGGCAGCAGGTCGGGGAAATGCCGGCTGCCCAGGCGGCGCTCCAGGCGCTGACCCTTGGCGTCCCAGACCAGGGTCACCGATTCGTTGCGATAGCAGCGGATCTCGCGCTGTTGGCCGTCCAGGACCACCAGACGGCTGGCGCTGGTCGAACCGTTGGCGCCGTTCTCGACCTGGATGGTCTTCATGCGCTCGCCCATCTGCATGACGAAGATGCCCTCGTAGGGCAGCTTGCGCGAGGCGTCGGCGATGCGTTGCAGCCAGGCGGCGGCATCGGCGTCCGGGGTATCTGTCCCGGCCCAGGCCGGTCCGGCAAGCGCCGCGACCAGCGCGAACACATACTTCATCGGCTACCCCCGGCCAAGGAAACCTGGGTAAACCGCATCTCGGGCTCTCCCGCCACGGCGTAGGCGTAATCCTGGTGCGCCGCCAGGTAGGGTTGCGCATCGTCGTTGGAGGCCACCAGGGCACTGGCCGGGGCACCGTTGAGGGCCACCGGCACGGCCGGCGCATTGCCTTGGGGCGTCATGCTGAGCACGCCCCAGGCGATGGCGACGACGGCCGCCGCCGCGGCGGCCAGGTAAAGGGGACGATGACTGTCGGGCTTGGCCGGCATGGGCGCCAGGATGGTCGGCTCTTCGGCCAGGGCGGCCCGGATACGGGCATTCAGGTCCGGGCGTTCCACCGCACAACCGCGCAGGGCGTCGCCGATCAGGCTGTATTCCTGCCACCGGCGGGCGGCATCGGCATCCTTGCCGAGACGGGAGACGGCGCGTTTCGAGGACTCGGCATCGAGTTCACCGTCGAACAAGGCGGACAACCAGTCGTCGGCATCCGCTTCGGGTTTGCGCAGTGCGTTCAATTCGCTCATCTTCACCACCTCTTGTCTTCGGACGTGCCGAGGATCGGCCGCAACTTGGCGGCGATGGCCTCGCGCGCCCTAAAAATCCGGGATCGCACGGTACCGATGGGACAGGCCATCAGCTCGGCGATCTCCTCATAACTCAGCCCCTCCATCTCCCGCAGGGTGATGGCGGTGCGCAATTCTTCCGGTAGTGCCTCGACGACCTGGTTCACCACCATGGCGACCTGCTTGGACATCAACTCCGTCTCCGGCGTACTGATGTCCTGGGCGACCAAGCGCTCGTCCGGCTCGTCGTCGTCGCCGTACGACTGGTCGCTGATCGTCGGCATCGCCTTCTTGCGGGTGGCCAGATAATTCTTGGCCGTGTTCACGCCGATCCGGTACAGCCAGGTATAGAACGCCGCATCGCCGCGGAAGTTCGGCAAGGCCCGGTAGGCCTTGATGAAGGTCTCCTGGGCGATGTCGTCGATCTCGTCCTGGTCGCGCACCATGCGCGACAACAGCCTGAGCAAGCGCCGGTGATACTTCTCGACCAGCAACTCGAAGGCCCGCTTGTCGCCCAGGCGCGCCCTCTCTACCAATTGCCGGTCTATATCCTGTTCGCTCATGATCGATTCGTCCGGGCCGACTCGCCCCAAGCCCAACCCTTTCCTTGAAAACCGGGCTAGTATAACCGTCAGGAAGCGCGCAGTACTGCGCTACTGACTTCGGCCACGCCACGGAAGTTCCCGCAATGACCCGCTACGACGTCCTCATCATCGGTTCCGGCCTCGCCGCCTGCACCCTGGCCCTATCCCTGCCCGAGCGCCTGAAGGTGCTGATGATCACCAAGAAGACCTTCGGCGACAGTTCCAGCGCCATGGCCCAGGGCGGCATCGCCGCCGTGTTCTCCAGCGAGGACAGCTTCGCCGAGCACATCCGCGACACCCTGGTCGCCGGCGCCGGCCTGTGCGACGAGGCGGCCGTGCGCTACGTGATCGAGCACGGCCCCGACGCCATCGACTGGCTGATCCGCCAAGGCGTCTCGTTCGACCGGGAAAAGGACGGCTACCACCTGACCCGCGAAGGCGGCCACAGCCAGCGCCGCATCTTCCACGTCGCCGACGCCACCGGCGCGGGCGTCCAGGACACCCTGATGGCCCAACTGCGCGCCGCGCCCAACATCGAATTCAAGGAACGCCACATCGCCGTCGACCTGATCACCGGGCACAAGCTCGGTCTAAACAACCGACGTGTCTACGGCGCCTACGTCCTGGACGACGCGGCCGACCAGGTCGAGACCATCGCCGCCGGCCACACCGTGCTGGCCACCGGCGGCGCCGGCAAGGTCTTCCTGTACACCTCCAACCCCGACACCGCCACCGGCGACGGTATCGCCATGGCCTGGCGGGCCGGCTGCCGGGTCGCCAACCTGGAATTCGTGCAGTTCCACCCGACCTGCCTGTACCACCCCAAGGCGAAGTCCTTCCTGATCACCGAGGCCATGCGCGGCGAGGGCGCCATCCTGCGCCTGCCCGACGGCACCCGCTTCATGCCGGAGCACGACGAGCGCGCCGAACTGGCGCCCCGGGACATCGTCGCCCGCGCCATCGACTTCGAGATGAAGAAGCGCGGCCTCGACTGCGTCTACCTGGACATCACCCACCAGCCGGCCAAGTTCATCGTCGGCCACTTTCCCAACATCTACGCCCGCTGCATGGAGCTCGGCATCGACATCACGCGGGAATGGATCCCGGTTGCCCCGGCCGCGCACTACACCTGTGGCGGCATCATGGTCGACAAGACCAGCCGCACCGACCTGGAAAACCTCTACGCCATCGGCGAGACCACCTGCACCGGCCTGCACGGCGCCAACCGCCTGGCCAGCAACTCCCTGCTCGAATGCCTGGTCTACGGCCGTGCCGCCGCCGCCGACATCACCCAGGGCCAGCCGGCCGAGGCGCCGACACTGCCGGACTGGGACGAAAGCCGGGTCACCGATGCCGACGAGCAGATC
>JAAXVP010000053.1 GCA_013335435.1 Thiobacillus sp.
TGCGTTGCGTGCCGATGCATGTGTCATCACGTTGGTCATACACTCCTGCACGATGCGATAGGCCGTGATGTTGACGCGCTCGCCGAGGGCGTCGAGCGCGCCCTCGAGTTCCAGACGGCATTCGATCTCCGGGTTGAGTCTTCGCCAGTTCGAGACCGCTTCTTCGAGCGTCTCGCGCAGTCCAAGATGGTCGAGGGCGCTCGGTCGAAGTTGCCGAATGATGCCGTGGACGGAATCGTACATGTGCCCCGCGACCGACACGATGGTCTTTGCGCTCTGGTGGATCTCGGGGCTGGTCCCTTCGGTGCGATTCGCGATGACCGACCCGATGGTCTTGATCGCCGTCACGCACTGCCCCAGTTCGTCGTGCAATTCTCGCGCAATGGCGTGACGCTCTTCCTCGAGGCGACTCTGGATCACCTGCGTGAGTTCGCGGTTCTGGGCGAGTTCCGCCTCGGCCTCGCGCGCCCGCTTGACTTCGGTGATATCACGCAGCGAGCAGATCTCGCCGATCACCTCGTCCTTTGCCGGGTCCACCAGCGGCGCAGCGGAGAGCGCGACCTCGATACGCCGTCCGTCGCGGGCCACTCGCTGCGTCTCCACGTGATCGACCACCCCTCGGGCGCGAATCGTCTCGGAGTGCGCCTTGAATTCGGCCAGCCGCTCCGGCGGTGCGATCAGTGTCGCCGACTGGCCGACGATCTGCGCCGCCGGCCAGCCGAACATGACGATGGCCAGAGCGGCCAACATGGTCGTTTTCAACACCCTGTCTCCTCGCGATCGCATTGCTATACTCCGCCCATCGCGATTATCCACGCCCCATCATGGAACCGCCCACCGGCACCTTGCAGGAAGCCATCGTCCAGCAGCGCGAAGCCTTGCGCGTCATGCTGCGCGGCCCCCTGCAGAAGACCGCCGAGCTGTGCAGCTATGCCTGGCACGACCGCGCTGCCCTCGATGCGGCCCTCGGCGAGGCCTTCCGCATCATCCCGTCCTGCCAATACGTCTACGCCCTGAACACCGACGGCGTGCAGATCAGCAGCAACATCACGCACGCCGGCGCCCACGACGGCGACATCGGCCGCGACCGTTCGCAGCGCCCCTACATGCGGGAAAAGGTGCCCGCCGACGGCTTCGTGCTGTCGCCGGCCTACATCAGCCTGCGCGCCAAACGGCCTTCCCTGACCGCCATCCAGCTGGTGCGCGGCAAGGACTGGCGGGTGCTCGGCTTCGTCGGCGCCGACTTCGACCTGCGCGACCTGCCGATCACCCGGCAGGTCTACCAGGAGCCCATCTACTGGCGCCAGATCAAGGGCGACCCGGCGATCCGCGGCACTGTGTTCCACCAGACCCGTACCGACAGCATCATGGACACCAATATCGACACGGTGCTCTCGGTGGTCGAGGAACTGATGACCTCGCACGGGGTGCATCACGTCATGCTGCACTTCTCCAGCAGCCGGGCGGTAATCTGGCTGACCGAGGATCCGCTGCGCTACCGCCTGCTCGACATCGATGCCCTGACCCATCCGGATGTCTGCCTGACCTATCCGAACCGGCCCTATCCGGACGATGCCCTGGTCAGGAAGGAACAGATCCGCCCGATACTCGACAACCTGCGCGGCCTGCGCCTGATGGACGAGATGTTCTACCTGCGCACCGGCACCCTGAACATCTACAACGGCGTGGTCGGCCTGACCTTCTCCTGCGACGGCTCCCACTACATCCCGGTCGACGAGTTCCTCGACAAGGGCCAGGAGTTCTGGATGGGCGACAAGCTGGCCGGCTGAATCAGGCCAGGAACAACTGCAACAGGTCGTTGAGGAAACGCCGGCCGCGTTCGCTCGGCCGCATGCGCAGGCCGGCGCGCTCCAGCAATCCCTTGGCCTCCGCCTCGCGCAGGGCACCGGCGACCGATTGCAGCGGCAAACCGGTGCGCTCGGCGAACAGGCCATCGTCGAAACCTGCGTTCAGGCGCAGGGCGTTCATCATGAACTCGAACTTCATGTCGTCGGCATCGAGCACACGCTCGTCTTCGGGCGGCTGTCCCGAGGCCACCCAGTCGAGATACTCCTTCGGGTGTTTCAGGCGCGCCTGACGGACCACGCGGTCGTGAAAACTCAGCTTCGAGTGCGCCCCGGCACCGATGCCCAGGTAATCGCCGAACTGCCAGTAGTTGAGGTTGTGCCGGCAGACCTGGCCCGGCCGGGCATAGGCCGAGGTCTCGTAATGCCCGTAGCCGGCCCCGGCCAGGGCGGCCTCGACCTGGTCCTGCATGGCCGAGGCGGTATCGTCGTCGGGCAGGGTGGGCGGCGCGGCGGCGAAGGCGGTGTTCGGTTCCAGGGTCAGGTGGTAGCAGGACATGTGCTGGGGGGCATGGGCCAGGGCGGCCGCCAGGTCGCGCGCCAGGTCGTCCGGAGTCTGCCCCGGCAGGGCGTACATCAGGTCCAGGTTGACCCGCTCGAACAGGGCCAGGGCGCCTTCGACGGCGGCATGGGCCTCGCGGCCGTCGTGGATGCGCCCGAGAGCCTTCAGGAAACGGTCCTCGAAGCTCTGGATGCCGAGCGACAGCCGGTTCACGCCGGCCTCGCGATAGCCTCGGAAACGGGCCAGCTCGAAGGTACCCGGATTGGCCTCCAGGGTGATCTCGGCATACGGCTTCAACGGCAACAGGGTGCGCACGGTCGTGAGCAAGCGATCGACCGCCTCCGGGCTCAGCAGGCTGGGCGTGCCGCCGCCGATGAACACGGTCTCGACCGGCCGGCCCCATACCTCGGGCAGGGACCGTTCGAGGTCGCGTGCCAAGGCGTCGAGATAGGCCGCCTCTGGTAAATCGTCGCGCAAGGCATGCGAATTGAAATCGCAGTAGGGACACTTGCGCACACACCAGGGCACGTGGACATAGAGCGACAACGGCAAGGCCAGGGCCGGCGCAGGGCTATTACTTTCGAAATATTGTTGCAACGGTTGCCGTGATGTAATCATGGTGAAAGTACTTACTTCTAGGAGGGTTATTCCATGCTGTTCGATGCCTTCGGGAAACTCAGCCAGCTGCGCCAGGAGATCAATCTGCTCCAGGAGGATCGCGCCAGCATCAACCGCAACCTCGAAGAAATCCGCCAACAGGCCGAGACCCATGCTGCCGAAAAGGCCGAGGTCGCCCAGGATCTCGACCTGCTCAAGGGCATCAACCAACACCTGCTATCGTACAGCGACACCCTCGGGGAGTCGCAGAACTCGCTCGCCGCCCTGGCCCAGTCGATGAAGACCGAGACGGTGCACGTGAGTTGCGCCTGCGCCAGCGTCGGCGGCACCCACCACGTCATCGAACGCATGACCGGGCGCATCGAAGACTTCGCCAAGCGCCAGGACGAGACCGCCAATGCCGTCGGCCAGCTGCACGCCCGCACCGGCCAGATCGAGGGCATCGTCAAGCTGATCAAGGACATCGCCGACCAGACCAACCTGCTCGCCCTCAACGCCGCCATCGAGGCGGCCCGCGCCGGCGAGGCCGGGCGCGGCTTCGCCGTGGTCGCCGACGAGGTGCGCAAGCTGGCCGAACGCACCGGCAATGCCACCGGCGAGATCTCCGGCCTGGTGCGCGCCATCCAGGACGAGGCCGACCAGGTGCGCGACCATGTCAAGCTGGCCCCCGAGGAAACCGACGCCATCCGCCAGCAGGGCCGGCAGGCCTACGGCGAGATCCAGGGCCTGATGGAAATGTCGAACAAGATGATCGGCACCATCGCCGCCTGCGCCTTGCGCAGCTTCGTCGAGACCGCCAAGGTCGACCACCTGGTGTTCAAGATGGAGATCTACAAGGTTCTGTTCGGCCTCTCGAACAAGACCGAGGCCGACTTCTCCAGCCATACCCACTGCCGGCTCGGCCATTGGTACTACGAGGGCGACGGCCGCGGCTGCTTCTCCACCCTGCCCGGCTACAAGGAGATCGAGGCGCCCCACGTCGACGTCCACCACCAGGGCGTCCAGGCGGTCAAGCACTTCCACGCCGGCAACCACGACCAGTGCCTGGCGGCGCTGGCCAAGATGGAGACGGCCAGCATGCTGGTGCTGAAGAACCTGGAGACCATGGCGGCGACCGGGGAGAAATCCCCCGACGCCCTGTGCGTCAGCAAGTTCTGATCAGGACGCCGCCTTGAGCCGCTCGGCCAGCGCCCGCAGGGCCTGGCCGCGATGGCTGACGGCGTTCTTCTGGTCCTGGTCCAGTTCCGCGCCGGTCTTGCCGAATTGCGGCACCATGAAATAGGGGTCGTAGCCGAAGCCGCCGGCACCGCGCGGTTGGTCGATGATCTCGCCATGCCAGGCGCCCTCGGCGATGATCGGCTGGGGATCGTCGGCGTAGCGGACATAGACCATCACGCAGTAGTAGTGCGCCTTGCGGTTGGGGTTGTCCTTGAGCGCCTCGATCAGCTTCTCGTTGTTGCGCTGATCCGACTTCGGCTCGCCGGCGTAGCGGGCTGAATAAACGCCGGGCGCGCCGTTGAGGGCGTCGACGCAGATGCCGGAATCGTCGGCCAGGGCCGGCAGGCCGGTATGTGCCGAGGCATGGCGCGCCTTGGCGATGCAGTTCTCGACGAAGGTGACGTGCGGCTCCGGACATTCCGGCACCCCGAAGCTGCCCTGCGGCACGGCCTCGAAGGCCAGCGGTTCCAGGATGCGCTGGATCTCGCGCAACTTGCCGGCGTTGTTGGAGGCGATGACGATCTTCTTCATGATTGCAGGGCCCAGAGCCTATCTCGATAGGAAACATACCATACGTTGTGACCAGGAACGGATGAATGCAAGGCGCGGCGCGCAGCGAATGGTTATTCCATTCGCAAGCGGCGCAACGCCGCAGGCGCCGTTCCTGGCCACAACCCGAAGGGGCAGCTCAATACGGGCGCATCGCCGCGTTGCGGCTCGTCGTCGTGGAACGACCACTATCTCCTCACCGCGCCTTGCGCTGCATCCCGTATTGAGCTGCCGTATGGCATGTTTCCTATCGAGATAGGCTCTCTTTCTGTTCATGGATCAACTGGGCGATGCCGGCCTGGGCCAGGTCGAGCAGGTCGTTCAGCTCGGTGCGGGTGAACGGCTCGCCCTCGGCGGTGCCCTGGATCTCGATGATGCCGTCGGAGCCGGTCATCACCACGTTCATGTCGGTATCGCAATCGGAGTCCTCGACATAGTCGAGGTCGAGCACTGGCACGCCCTTGTAGATGCCCACCGAGACCGCGGCGACATGGTCGCGGATCACCGTCTCGGGCAGGCGGCCTTCCTTGACCAGCCACTCCACGGCGTCGTGCACCGCGACCCAGGCGCCGGTGATACTGGCGGTGCGGGTGCCGCCGTCGGCCTGAATCACGTCGCAGTCGATATGGATGGTGCGCTCGCCCAGCTTGGCCAGGTCGACCGCGGCGCGCAGGCTGCGCCCGATCAGGCGCTGGATCTCCTGGGTGCGGCCGCTCTGCTTGCCGCGGGCCGCCTCGCGGTCGCCGCGGGTGTGGGTGGCGCGCGGCAACATGCCGTATTCGGCGGTCAGCCAGCCGGCGCCGCTGCCCTTGACGTGGAAGGGCACCTTTTCCGCCACGCTGGCGGTACAGATGACCTTGGTGTCGCCGCATTCGACCAGGACCGAGCCCTCGGCGTGCTTGGTGTAGCGGCGGGTGATGTGGATGTCGCGCAGTTGCGCCGGGGTGCGCCCGGACGGGCGGAAGAATTCGGTCATGATGGTTTCTTGTCCAGATTGTGTTTCAGTAACGCGGCCTGGATTTCCTCGATGGCCTTGTCGATGTCGTGGTCGCTCATGGCCGGCTGGCCGGCCTTGTCGCCCAGCGCCTTGAGCTCGGTGGTGAAGCCGTCCAGCTTGAAATCGCTGATGGTGTCGTTCCTCACCGCGGGCCGGTCGTCGCCGCAGCGCAAGGCCACCACGGTGAGGTTGTCGCCGTGGTCGCCGGCACGGAACTCGGCATGTTCGAGCAACTGGTTCACGGCCTGGCGGATCGGATAGACGCGCAGGGTGGCGAGCATCTCGTCGGGCTGGAACTGAGACCAGAAGCCGTCGCTGGCCATCAGCAGGACTTCGCCCTCGCCGAGCAGGACACTGGGCGACAGTTCGATGTTGGGCAGGATGAAGCCGCCGACGCTGTTGTACAGCTTGTTGCGCTCGGGATGGGTGTTGATCTCGTCTTCCGTGGCGAGGCCGTCGTCGATCAGGTGCTGGATCGCGGAATGGTCGCGGGTGCGGCTCAACAGGCCGTCGGGGCCGAAGTGGTACAGGCGGGAGTCGCCGACATGCGCCCACCAGGCCTGGCCGTCCTGCACCACGCAGACCACGCTGGTGGTGCGCGGGGTATCGTTCAGCTTGTGTTCGGCGGCGTACTGGTTGATGGTGTCGTGGGCGGCATAGACGCCGTCGAGCAGGAACTCGGCGATATCGTGCAGGCGCGGCTTGGCCAGCTTCTCGAACATGCCCAGGACCACATCCAGCAACATCTGGGCCGCCACCTCGCCGCGGGCATGGCCGCCCATGCCGTCGGCCAGCACCATGCAGATGGCCTCGGTCGTGTAGGCGTGGCCGACCCGGTCCTGGTTGGACTGGCGGCCGCCCTTGCGGCTTTCCTGGTACAGGCTGTACTTCATAGGGGCTGGGTCAATCTGCTCTTGATCACGTCCATCAGGGTCTGTTTCACCGGCTTGGCATGGGCCGGCACCAGCTCGATCAGGCGTTTCTGGACCGAAAACACGCTCTGCGGCCGTTCCGTGTAGGACAGGCGCAGCAGGCCGTCGATCAGGGCCAGGAAATCCGCCGAATAGCCGGCCGCGAACTCCTTCTGCACCTCGGCCATCTTGTCCTCCTCCAGGCGTTCGCTGGCCGGCGGCGGCGGCTTCTTGGCGATGCAGGTGTACATGCTGGCGCCGATGCCGTAGATGTCGGTCCACGGCCCCAGGCGGTCGCGCTGGGTGTACTGTTCGGGCGCGGCGAAGCCGGGAGTATACATGGGCACGTATTTCTGGTCCGTGAGCAGGGCCTGGCGGGCGGCGCCGAAGTCGATCAGGAGCGGCGAGGCGTCCTGGCGGATGTAGATGTTGGACGGCTTGATGTCCAGGTGCAGCAGGCGCTGGGCGTGGATTTCCCGGAGGCCGTTGAGGAGCTGGATGAACACCGCGCGGATGAAGCCCTCGCGCATCGGTTCCTCGCGCAGGTCGTGGATATGGCGCTGCAGGGTCTTGCCCCGTTCGTAGCGCATCACCATGTAGACCGTCTCGTTGGCGCGGAAGAAGTTGGTCACCTCGACCACGTTGGGGTGGCGGATGTTGGCCAGGGTGCGGCCTTCGTCGAAGAAATACTTCATGCCCTGGCGGAACGACTTGTCCTTCTCCTCCGAGATCGGCCGGACGGTGCCGTCCGGGTCGCGCATCACCATGCCGTCGGGCATGTATTCCTTGATCGCCACCGGCAGGCCCCCCGGATCGAACGCCAGGTAGACCATGCTGAAGCCGCCGCCGCCTATCTTTCGGTCAATGGCGTATTCGCCCAGTTGAAAGCCGGTCGGCAGGGGATCGGGGATTTGAGCGGCCATGCAAGCCCAAGTAAGATGGGTACCATTGTTGGATACCCGGAAGAATAGCGAATACATGGCCCCCTTGAACAGCATGACCGGCTTCGCGGCCGCCACCGCCAACCTGGACACCGGCTCGATCGGCCTGGAACTGCGCGCGGTCAACTCGCGCTTCCTCGACCTGTCGTTCCGCATGGGCGACGACTTCCGCATCCTGGAACCGGTCATCCGCGAGCGCATCAACGACCGGGTCAAGCGCGGCAAGATGGAATGCCGGCTGTATTTTTCCGCCAAGGAAGGCGGCCAGTTGCCCGGCGCCCCCAATGCCGCCGTGCTCGAACAACTCGCCGTGCTGGCTGCCCAGGTCCGCCAGGGCATGCCCGACGCCCGTCCCATGAGCGTCGCGGAGATCCTGCGCTGGCCGGGCATCCTGGGCGACAACGCGCTCGACCCGGAAACCCTGCAGGCCGCCGCCCTGGCCCTTATCGACGGCGCCATCCGCGATTTCAACGCCAGCCGCGCCCAGGAAGGCGCCAAGCTGGCCGCGATCATCCGGCAGCGGGTCGAGGCCCTGCGCGCCCTAGTCGCCGACCTGCGCCCGCGCACGCCCGAGATCGTCGCCGCCTTCCGGGCCAGGATCACCAAGCGCATCGAGGAAATCCTGCAAGGCGGCGACCCCGAGCGCATCCATCAGGAAGTCGCCCTGTTCGCCCAGAAGATCGACGTCGACGAGGAACTCGACCGCCTGTCCACCCACCTCGACGAGGTCGAGCGGGTGCTCAAGCAGGGCGGCTCGGCCGGCAAGCGCCTCGATTTCCTGATGCAGGAACTCAACCGCGAGGCCAACACCCTCGGCTCCAAGGCGGCGGTCATGGAACTCAGCCAGGCCTCGGTGGAGATGAAGGTGCTGATCGAGCAGATGCGCGAGCAAGTACAAAATTTGGAGTGAACGATATGTCCGGCAACCTGTTCATCGTCACCGCCCCCTCGGGCGCCGGCAAATCCAGCCTGGTCAAGGCCCTGCTGGAAGCCGACCCCGGCATCCGGCTGTCGGTCTCCTACACCACACGGGCGCCCCGGCCCGGCGAGGTCGACGGCGTGCACTACCATTTCGTCTCGGTCGACGCCTTCCAGGCCATGCTGGGCAACGGCGACTTCCTGGAGAGCGCCGAGGTCTACGGCAACTACTATGGCACCTCGCAGCCCTGGATCGAGGACCAGATGCGCGCCGGCCACGACATCCTGCTCGAGATCGACTGGCAGGGCGCCGGCCAGGTGCGCAAGCTGTTCCCGGACGCCATCGGCCTGTTCATCCTGCCGCCGTCCCTGGCCGAGCTGCGCCGCCGCCTGGAAGGCCGCGGCCAGGACAGCGCCGAGGTCATCGACCGCCGGGTCGCGGCGGCCCAGGAGGACATCTCGCACGCCTATTCCTTCGACTACCTGGTGGTCAACGACGACTTCGCCGCCGCCCTGGCCGACCTGCAGACCGTCGTGCGCGCCCAGCGCCTGGCCATCCGGCATCAGATGCGCAACCTGGAGCCGCTCCTGAGCGACCTCCTGGCGGCAAGCCGGGCCTGACGGCCGGTGCCGGTTCAGGATAGAATCGGCATTGTTACGCAATATTTCCGGAGTAATCCCATCATGGCCCGTGTCACCGTCGACGACTGCATCAAGCACATCCCCAACCGCTTTGAAATGACCCTGGCCGCCGCCACCCGCGCCCGCCAGATCTCCGTCGGCGCCACCCCCAAGGTCGAAGCGGACAAGGACAAGCCGGCGGTGCTCGCCCTGCGCGAGATTTCCGAAGGCATGATCGGCCGGGAAATCCTGCTCAAGTCCCACACCTGACCCGCCATCCTGGACCCCGCCCGATGTCGCCCCCGGTCCAGGATCCCCACCCCAGGTTCGCCCGCGCGCGCACCCGCGCGCTGGCCGTCAGCCCGGACCCCTCGCTCGCTTCTCCGGCCGATGTCGCCGAAATCGCGCCCTACCTGCGTCCGGAGGAGGCCGACCTGCTGCGGCGTGCCTTCGCCTTCAGCGCCCAGGCCCACCAGGGCCAGTTCCGCAAGGACGGCGAACCCTACATCACCCACCCCCTGGCGGTGACCGAGACCCTGGCCGGCTGGCGCATGGACGCCCAGACCCTGGCCGCGGCCCTGCTCCACGACGTGGTCGAGGACACCGGGGTGAGCCGCGAGGAGATCCGCGCCCAGTTCGGCGACGCCGTGGCCGAACTGGTCGACGGCGTCACCAAGCTGGACCAACTGCAGTTCGAGAGCAAGCGCCACGCCCAGGCCGAGAACTTCCGCAAGATGCTCCTGGCCATGGCCCGCGACGTCCGGGTGATCCTGATCAAGCTGGCCGACCGCTGGCACAACATGAGCACCCTGGAGGCGATGAGCCCGGAGAGCCGCCAGCGCATCGCCCAGGAGACCCTGGACATCTACGCCCCGATCGCCAACCGGCTCGGCCTTAACGTGGTCTACCACGAGTTGCAGGAACTCTCCTTCCAGCACATGTACCCGACCCGCTACCGGGTGCTGGAGAAGGCCATCGCCGCCTCGCGCCTGGACCGGCGCGAACTGGTCGAGAAGATCAACGTGGCGATCCGCCAGAAGCTCGACCAGTGCAAGATCAAGGCCGACGTCTACGGGCGCGAGAAACACCTGTACGGCATCTACCGCAAGATGCAGGAGAAGCACCTGGCCTTCACCGAGGTGTTCGACATCTACGGCTTCCGGGTCATCGTCGACGACGTGCCCACCTGCTACCTGGCCATGGGCGCCCTGCACGGCCTCTACAAGCCGATCCCGGGCAAGATCAAGGACTACATCGCCATCCCCAAGGCGAACGGCTACCAATCCCTGCACACCACCCTGTTCGGCCCCTTCGGCACCCCGGTCGAGGTGCAGATCCGCACCCGCGAGATGCACCGCCTGGCCGAGGAGGGCGTCGCCTCGCACTGGATGTACAAGGCCGGCGAGGTCGGCCTGACCGAGGCCCAGCGCATGACCCACCAGTGGTTGCAGAGCCTGCTCGACATCCAGGCCGACAGCCGCGACTCGGTGGAATTCCTCGAACACATCAAGGTCGACCTGTTCCCCGACGAAGTCTATGTGTTCACCCCCAAGGGCAAGATCATGGCCCTGCCGCGCGAGGCCACGGCGGTCGACTTCGCCTACAACGTCCACACCGACATCGGCAACCACTGCGTCGCCGCGCGCATAAACGGCGACTACATGCCGCTGTCGACGCCGCTCAAGAACGGCGACCGGGTCGAGATCATCACCTCCGAGTCGGCCCGGCCCAACCCGGCCTGGATCCACTTCGCGGTCACCGGCAAGGCGCGCGCCCACATCCGTAACGCCCTCAAGCACGCCCACAAGCACGAATCGGAAATGCTCGGCCTGCAACTGCTCAACCAGGCCCTGCGCGGCCTCGGCGTCGGCCCGGACGAGGTCGCCGAGACCCAGTGGGAACAGTTGGAAAAGACCAGCGGCCGCGCCCGCGCGGACATCCTGATCGACATCGGCCTGGGCAAGAAGCTCGGCGTCATGGTCGCCCGCCACCTGCTCGCCCGCGAAGGCGAGGACACCGCGCGCACCTCCGGCCCGATCCTCATCCGCGGCTCCGAGGGCGTCGCCGTGCGCCTGGCGAAATGCTGCCGGCCGATCCCGGGCGATCCCATCATCGGCCAGATCCGCAAGGAGCAGGGCCTGTACATCCACACCCACGACTGCCCCCAGGTCAGCCACTACCGGGACGACCCCGACAAGTGGGTGGACGTGGAATGGGAACCCGATCTCGACAAGAGCTTCGACGTCGGCATCCGGGTCACCGCCGCCAACACCCGCGGCGTCCTCGCCAAGGTCGCCGCCGCCATCGCCGCCGAGGGCTCCAACATCGACGACGTGCACATGGAAGAGGAAAGCGGCAACTACACCAACCTCTACTTCACCGTCCAGGTCCAGAACCGGGTCCACCTGTCCCGCCTGATGCGCGCCCTGCGCACCCTCCAGGAAGTCAGCCGGATCACCCGCCTGAAGAACAACCACAACGTGCGCGGCCCGCACACACTCGACCCCAGCAGGAAAGATTCATGAGCAAAGAGATCATCGCCACCCCGGACGCACCCCAGGCCATCGGCACCTACTCCCAGGCCGTCAAGGCCGGCAATACCGTCTACCTGTCCGGCCAGATCGGCCTCGACCCGGCCGGCATGCAGATGGTCGACGGCATCGAGGCGCAGATCCACCAGGTCTTCCGCAACCTCCGGGCGGTCGCCGAGGCGGCCGGCGGCGGCCTGGCCGACGTGGTCAAGCTGAACGTGTTCCTGACCGACCTGGGCCATTTCGCCAAGGTCAACGAGATCATGGCCCAGTACTTCGGCCAACCCTACCCCGCCCGCGCCGCGGTCGGCGTCGCCAGCCTGCCCAGGGGCGCCCTCGTGGAGGCCGACGCGGTCATGGTCCTGGGCTGAAGCGCCCATGACGGGAGACGCCACCCTCCTGGCCGGCCTGCTGGAATGCAGCCATGACGGCATCCTGATCCTGGATGCCGACTTCCGCATCCTGGAAGCCAACCGGGGCTTCCAGCGCCTCGCCGGCTACGGTACCGCCGAGGCGCTGGGCCGCCCCATCGACCTGATCGCGGTGGAGGCGGACGACGGCGCGAACTTCGACGAGCTCCGTACGGCGTTGCAGGCGAGCGGCCACTGGGCCGGCGAAATCCGCTGCCTGGCCAAGGACGGCAGCCCCCTGCCCCTGTCGGTGCGGGCCCTGCGCATCGACGGCGGCGGCGATGCCCGGCACCTGATCACCCTCGCGAACCTCGACCAGATCCACGACGCCGAGCGGCAGATCCAGCAGCTTGCCTACTACGACTACCTGACCGAACTGCCCAACCGGGTGCTCCTCAGCGACCGTCTGGAACAGGCCATCGCGGCGGCCCGGCGCGGCAACCAGCTGGTCGCCGTCATCCTGCTCGACCTCGACCACTTCAAGGCCGTCAACGACCACTACGGCCATGCCATCGGCGACCGCCTGCTGCGCAAGCTGGCCAAACGCCTGCGCGGCATCCTGCGCGCCGGCGACACCGTGGCCAGAGTGCCCGAGCAGGAAGCCGGGAAGCGGCAAGGCGACATCGTCGCGCGGGTGGGCGGCGACGAGTTCGTCGTCATCGCTTCCGCCCTGCCCAACATGGACACCCTGGAAGACGTCGTCAACCGCATCCTCACCCTGACCGCGCAACCCTGCGAGATCGACGGCCGCAAGTTCACGGTCACCGCCAGCCTGGGCGTGACCGTATTCCCGTTCGACTCCGCGGATGCCGAGACCCTGATCCGGCACGCCGACCAGGCCATGTACGAGGCCAAACAGGACGGCCGCAACCGCTACCACCTGTTCGACGCCCAGCGCGACCAGCAGGCGCACACCCGACGGCAGTTGCTGGAACGCCTGCGCCAGGCCCTGCGCAACGAGGAATTCGTCCTCCACTACCAGCCCAAGGTCAACCTGCGCAACGGCAGGGTGATCGGCATGGAGGCCCTGCTGCGCTGGCAGCATCCGGGCAAGGGCCTGGTGCCGCCGGGCGACTTCCTGCCCCATGTCGAACACGACGACCTGATCGTCGAGATCGGCGAATGGGTGGCCCGCCGGGCGCTCAGGCAGATGGCCGCCTGGCGCGACCTGGGCCTGGACCTGGGCGTCAGCGTCAACGTCGCCGCCCGCCAGCTCCTGCGCGGCGATTTCGTCGACTGCGTGCGCCGCTGCCTGGCCGACCACCCCGACCTGCCGCGCGGCCGCCTGGAACTGGAGATCCTGGAGTCCTCGGCGATCGAGAACACCGCCCACGTGCGCCAAGTCATTCAGGAATGTGAGGCGCTCGGCATCCGCTTCGCCCTGGACGACTTCGGCACCGGCTACGCCTCCCTCACTTACCTGAAGGAGATCCCGGCCGAGGTACTCAAGATCGACCAGTCCTTCGTCCGCCACATCCTCGACGAGAGCGACGACCTGGCCCTGGTCGAGGGGGTCATCGGACTGGCCTCGGCGTTCCGCCGCATCGTCGTGGCCGAAGGCGTCGAGACCGCCGAGCAGGGCGTCCTGCTCATGCGCCTGGGCTGCGACCTGGCCCAGGGCTACGGCATCGCCCGGCCCATGCCGGCCGACCAGGTGCCGGCCTGGGTGGCCCAGTTCAAGCCCGACCCGCAATGGGCCCTGTGGGCCGACACCCCCTGGGAGATGGTCGACTTCCCGCTCCTGGTCGCCCAGTACGACCACCTGAAATGGGTGCGCCGCCTGGCCATGCACGTCGAGGGCAGCCAGCTCCAGCTCGGCCGCGAGGAACTCAACGACCACCACCAGTGCCGCTTCGGCCACTGGTACTACGGCCACGGCATGGCCCGCTACGGCGAGCTGGCGGAATTCCGCGCCCTGGAGAGCATCCACAGCGACGTCCACCGGCTCGGCCCGGAGATCGCCGAGCTGCGCGCCCATGGCAAGAGCGACGAGGCGCGTGCCCGCCTGCGCGATCTGCTCACCCTCAAGGACCGCATCCTGGACCAGCTGTCCCGCCTGCAAACCGTGGTGGCACACAAGCACCCCGGCTGATGGCCAAGCCCGTTCCCGCCCCGCAGCCGGTGCACGAGAAGCTGGGCTACAAGGCGGCGGGCGACCTCCTGCTGCACCTGCCCCTGCGCTACGAGGACGAGACCCGCCTGACCCGGATCCGCGATCTCCTGCCCGGCCAGGCCGCCCTGGTCGAAGGCATCGTCGTGCGCGCCGAGGTACTCTACCGGCCGCGCCGGCAATTGCTGGTCACCCTGGCGGAACCGGGCTCGGACGAGCCCTTCCACTTCCGCATGCTGAACTTCTACCCCAACCAGCAGGCCCAGTTGAAGCCCGGCATCCGCCTGCGCCTGTACGGCGACATCCGGCCCGGCTTCTTCGGCGCCGAGATGATCCACCCGCGCTGGCGCGCGGTCGCCGAGGGCGCCCCCCTGCCGGAGGCCCTGACCCCCATC
>JAAXVP010000054.1 GCA_013335435.1 Thiobacillus sp.
CCCCGAATACGGCGCAACCATGGGCTTTTTCCCGGTCGACGAGGCCACCTGCCAGTACTACCTGGCCACCGGCCGCGACCAGGCCAAGGTCGACGCCCTGCGCAACTACTTCAAGGCGCAAGGCCTGTTCGGCATCCCCAAGGCCGGCAGCATCGAATACAGCCAGACCCTGAGCCTGGACCTGGGCACGGTGAAGCCCTCCGTGGCCGGCCCCAAGCGCCCGCAGGACCGCATCAACCTGTACGCCCTGAAGGAAAGCTTCGAGACCCTGCTCGAACTGCCCAAGGACCAGGGCGGCTACGGCAAGACCGAGGCGGCCCCGGCCGGCGGCCTGCGTCATGGAGATGTCGTCATCGCCGCCATCACCTCCTGCACCAACACCTCCAACCCCGGCGTCATGCTGGCCGCCGGCCTGCTGGCCCGCAAGGCCGTCGCCAAGGGCCTGAAGACCGCCGCCCACGTGAAGTCCAGCATGGGCCCCGGCTCGCGCGCCGTGACCGAATACCTGACCGCCGCCGGCCTGCTCGGCGACCTGGAGAAGCTGGGCTTCGGCGTGGTCGGCTACGGCTGCACGACTTGTATTGGCAATAGCGGCCCGCTGCCCGAGGCGATCGAGAAGGAAATCCTCGACAAGGACCTGGTCGCCTGCTCGGTGCTGTCCGGCAACCGCAACTTCGAGGCCCGCGTACACCAGAACGTCAAGGCCAACTTCCTGATGTCGCCGCCGCTGGTGGTGGCCTACGCGCTGGCCGGCCGGATCGACATCGACCTGGCCAGCGAACCCATCGGCCAGGGCATCGACGGCCCGGTCTACCTGAAGGACATCTGGCCGACCCACGAGGAAGTCGCCGCGCTGGCGCCCTTCGCCGCCGACGCCAAGGCCTACGCCATCTACAAGGACGTCGGCGCCGACAACCCGTTGTGGGACGCCGTGCCCGCCCCGGCCGGCCAGGTCTACGAGTGGGATGCCGCCTCCACCTACATCCAGGAACCGCCCTTCTTCGCCGGCGCCGCCACCCCGAACCCGGCCATCCGCGGCGCCAAGGCGCTCGCCATCTTCGGCGACAGCGTGACCACCGACCACATCTCCCCGGCCGGCGGCATCAAGGCTGCCGCCCCGGCCGGCAAGTACCTGGTCGAGCATGGCGTGACCCAGAAGGACTTCAACAGCTACGGCGCCCGCCGCGGCAACCACGAGGTCATGATGCGCGGCACCTTCGCCAACGTCCGGATCAAGAACCTGATGATCCCCGGCAGCGAAGGCGGCGTGACCCTGCACAACGGCGAACAGATGTCGATCTACGACGCCGCCATGCAGTACCAGCGTGACGGCACCCCGCTGATGGTCTTCTCCGGCGAGGAATACGGCACCGGCTCCAGCCGCGACTGGGCCGCCAAGGGCACCCAGTTGCTGGGCGTCAAGGGCGTGGTCGCCAAGAGCTTCGAGCGCATCCACCGCGCCAACCTGGCCGGCATGGGCGTCCTGCCGATGCAGTTCAAGGATGGCGCCGACGCCGCCAGCCTGGGCCTCAAGGGCGACGAGAGCTTCGACTTGCTCGGCCTTGAGCGCGGCATCACGCCGCAGCAGGACGTGACGCTGGTGGTCAAGCGCGCCGACGGTTCCAGCCAGAACGTGCCGCTCAAGCTGCGTCTGGATACCCCGATCGAGGTGGAGTACTACCATGCGGGCGGCATCCTGCCGTTTGTGCTGGGGCAGTTGCTGGCTTAAGGCTAAATAGCATCAAAGTGAACGGGGCCGAATGGCCCCGTTTCTTTTCAAATTGTTCGAGTCCTGTTTGACTCACCACCGGTGATGAATCAAGTGCTTGGTTATTCATCGATTCGGTAGGTGATGATCAGCCGCTATTTTGAATCGGTTGATTCTAGGAGCTTAAGTCGGAATGCATCCAGCGCCTCAATTACCGGCTGCTTGAATTGATCATTCTTCATCACTGTCTTGGCGATGACTTCTAGTGCCTCAAAGAGCGCGGGAGTCGGAATAACAAGTTGTGCAAAGGGTGTTATGGAGTTCTCTGCCGTCTCTAGCGCTAATGTCAGTCGCGAGACGCTCATGCTGACGCCGATGTTGACAATTTGGTCTGCATAAACGATCTGTAGAGAAGTTGCTGTGGTATGCGGTTGAGGAATGCTAGCTGAGGGGCTCTCTGCCGAAGGTGGTACAGGCCCCGGCTTCTTAGTGATCTTGGTGGGCATAGGAATGATCCTCTTGAGGAATAGTAAGAGTAACCGACGGTTGCGGGAGTGCTCGCTGCGGGGTTACTTCAATCATGGTCGAGCTTTTAAGGCCTGATTCGCTTGGCATATAAACACTGACATACAGCGGCTTCGCGTGGCCGGTGACGATGTCACGCACTACTTCCTGTGGGGTTTGAGCCTCATAAATCGGTTGAACGAAGCTTTTTTGGCGCTTGACTTCGCTATGTGATGGAGTCACTAGGTTGGCAAGCCTTTGCCAAGGTTGCTTTGCTCTCTGCTCATCAAATGCACGGAATACGATATCAAAATCATAACCAAGGATGGATGAGAACTCCCAGATGGTCTTTAACGTCGGATTCGCTCGTCCAGAAAGCACGCTTGTGACCCGACTTTTCTTCCAAGTGAGCTTGTCGGCCAGTTCCGTACGTTTAACATCCGAAAACGCCATTAGGGCCGCTAGCAGAGCCGAGACCTCATCCTTCTTAATGTCGAAAGGATCTAACGGGGGGAGCGAGGCGAACATCTCCTCCAGACCATCTTCCTGACTGTTGTTGACATTTGTTAGTGCTCGCGAAGTGCTCATATTTCCCTCGAATCAAAATCGTGGTTTTCATAAGTATCGAGAACTTCTTTCGCTAGAGTCTCAAGTAGTTCTTTGTCACCAGTTGAAAGCTTGTCTTTACGTTTCGGCCAGGTTTTTAGAATGACGATTCGCCTGTCCGGTAGATATATAAAGTTGATTCGTATATCTCCTGCGCCCCAAATTCGGAATATCTTTTCCTCGAAATTATCGTGCAGCTTTCGCTTGAACGAATGCGTTTCATGGCATTGCTTTTCGTCATAAAGTGAGCTTAGCGGCTGTCCTGTGTGTGCCTTGTTTAATAGACTGACATAAGACACTCGCGCATCCAACATGTCCTTACGCTCCAATTGCCGCAGATCAGCCAGGGTTGTGGAGGAGGAGGGTTTGGCAGTTTTGCATACTGTATAGACCCTCCAGCACCCGTCCCAGTCCTCAGGGGCGTTTTGCGGTTCGGGCCAGCCGACCTTAAGCCTCGTGAAATAGACTTCCATTTGATGTTAACTTATATGTTAACCCCGCTCAAGTAACACGGGGGTGCTACAGATACATCAATCGTTACGCTGATGCCGCGACTCGGGGTGAACCAAGCCCTTGTGACAGCAAAGCCGCTCTTATCGCTGCCTCGTCAGGGATCGTCGCGGCTTGCCATCGATGAATCCTGATTCCCGCGTCGTCCAGGGCCTTGTCCTTCTTGGCATCAGCTTCCTGGCGCTTGCCCCCGTTATGGGTGGCATCGTCCAACTCGATGACTGCCAGGATGCTCGAATCCTTATGGCAGATTACGAAGTCGGCGCTCATCCGGTTGATCCGATTCAACCAAGCCTGATGGTTGTTGCCCTTCTTTACCCCCAGGAGTCGCGAAAGCTGCACCTGTGCCAGGACGATGTGATCGGGGAGAGCCTTGCTCAGGCGGAAATACAGGACTTGCTCAGGTTGGGAGAGAGGCCGTTTGGCGTAGTACGGCCAAGGGCCGGCACTATCGGGGGTTTTCTTCTTGGCAAGCACCTGCGCCGCGATAGCGGCCAGGACGATGACCACGACCAGTAAGACAAGCCAGCTCATCTTCGATCTCCCTGAGTGTTTCTTATTGCTGGCGATTATAGGTACGTAAGCCCGCAAATTGCCAACGTCCTGGCGCCAGTGTCACGCCAGCACCTTGATGTGCCCTGTTAGAGATACGCTGAAGAAATCCTATGTCGTCATTGCGAGCGTAGCGCGGCAATCCAGGATGCTTGAAAATCAACAACTTCTGGATCGCCACGTCGCTTCGCTCCTCGCGATGACGACTTTAATCTGCATCCCCTTCGCCTGGAAAATCGAGCAAAGCGACAAGAGATACTTGGGCCAAAGTAGCCCCGTCTAGACTGCTGGCCATGTCGGAAATAACGCATACCCGCCACCTTTGATTTCCTAAGGCGTATGCTCCCTCGGGCCGCCTTCCGCGGCATTGTACCGGTCATGTCTGCTTGAGAGGATTTGCTGTGAACCCCGCGAAAATCAATGAACTCTTCGACACCTTGCGCAGGGCGTGCGCGCGCCAGTTCGGGTTCAATCCACGCCGGATCACGGCGGAGATGCGCTATGTCGGCAAGGAGGGCCACGGCAAGGATATGGTGCACGTCTTCCGGGACGTCCACAGCCACTCGCAGATGGCCCTGAAGGACAACTTCGTGGCCTTGCGCGAAACCCATGGCGACAAACCGCACTGGTCCGAGGCCGAAAAGGCCCATTACAAGTGTACGGATGCCGAGATCGACGCCGAGATCGCGGCCAAGCTGGCCAAGCTCGACGTCACCCGCAACAGCCAGCTTTACCAGGACTATCGCGAGGAATTGCTGTCGCACTACAACGAATGGCCCGGCTTCAAACCCGGCGGCCCCACTCCGGGTGAAGCGGCCAAAACGCTGGTCGGCGCCCTCGCCGAGGCCCACGATGCGCGCCTGGCGGCCTTTGCCGAGCTCATGCATACGGATGACCCTGGCCAATTGGCGCATCACTTGCTGGCGCCTTGCCGGCATGAGATCGAAGCCAGCAAGGCGGCGTGAATGCCGCGGCCCGGCCGGCCGTTGCCGCGTCGGATTGCACCAGCGGGCTTCACTGAAGACGGGTATCGCCAAGGATTGTTGAGCCGCCGATTTTTCAGGTTTCGTCGCGCCCGCGCAGACGGAAGTAGCCGGCCGGAAGCCATTCGGAATCGATAAAAAACGGGGCCATCGGCCCCGTTTTCGTTTGGCTTGCCGCCGCTTAGGGAACCGCTGATTTATTCGATTCCGTCGTTCCCGCGTAGGCGGGAACCCAGTTAAATCAAGGCACTGGATCCCCGCCTGCGCGGGGATGACGAATAAATCAGCGTCTCCTTAGTGCGACTTACCCATCAGCTTCAGTATCTTCAGGTTGATGACGATGAAGCGATACACCTGCCACAGGATGCAGGTCCGCATGAAGCGGGTGAAGCCGGTCGGCGCGGGCGGATAGTAGGCCTGCTGGTACGGCTCTTTGTTGGCGATCTTGGTCATGTCGTTGGGTTCCTTTTCGTTCAGTCCGTCAGTCCGGCAGCAGCCACCAGCCCGGGCGCATCTTGGCCTGGTAGATGAAGGTGTGGTGCAGCATCGACTTCATCCAGTGGCCGGCCAGGCCGATCTCGCCGAAGGTCAGGTTGAGATCGCGGCCGTATTCCGGGTATTTCTCGTAGTCGGGCACGACCGGGAACACCGTCATGGTGGCGGCGGTGCCGCGCAGCAGGTGCGAGCCGGTGGAGGCGACGCAGGCCGCGCCCATGCGGGACATCGAGGCGGTGTGGGTGGGCTTTTCGGAACCGTTCAGCATGTCGCGGATGCTCTTGGCCACGGCGATGGCCATGGCGGCCGAGGGCATGCCGGTCCGCGGCGGCGCCGGGTTGATCGGGGTGCCGCTGGCGCTGGTCATCGGCTTGCTGATCAGGTGCGGCGGGGCGAAGGCGATGCCGACCGCGAAGACGTTGGGATAGGCCGGGGTCTGGTAGGTCTTGGGCCAGTCCTGCGCACTCCATTCGGCGAACGGGCGCGCGGTGTAGTCGGCGTCGACCTTCATGAAGCCGTTGGCCAGGAAGACCTGGGCGGTGATGTCCTCGCCGGCCTTGTCGAAGGCCTTGAGGCCGACACCGGCGAAGGGCGGGATCAGCATGGAGAAGTCGAACTCCAGTTCATGCATGGCGCCGTCGAGGGTTTCGTAATGGATCTTGCCGGCCTCGACCTTCTTGACGGCGGCCCGGATGATCCATTCGATGCCGCGCTCGACCATCAGCGATTCGGCGAAGGTCTTGCCGTTGGTGATGTAGCCGCCGCGCTCGATGTGCACGCCGCCCATGCCGAAGTCGCCCAGCTCGTATTCGTTGCTGATCCAGACGATGCGCGCCATGTCGCGCACGCCGGCCTCGCGCAGGATGTGGTCGACGTTGTAGATGTATTCGAAGGCCGCGCCCTGGCAGGTGCACATGCCGTGGCCGGTGCCGATCACCAGGGTCTTGCGCTCGCCCCGGCGCAGGGCCTCGACGGTGGCCTGCAGCTTCTCGTTGGCCTCCAGGGCATGCTTGGCGGTGCACACCGAGACGGTATGGCCCTGGTCCGGGCCCAGGCCTTCGGTGGCGGCGAAGTTGAGCTTCGGGCCGGTGGCGTTGACCAGGTAGTCATAGGTGACCTTCTCCTGCTGGCCTTCCTTGCCGGGCAGGGTGTATTCGATCGTCACATAGGGCGAAGCGCTCTCGGCATCGCCTTCGGGATGCACGGACAGGCCCTTGGCCTGGCGGAAATCGACGCCGATCTTCTTGTAGACGTCGGCGAGCGGGAAGGTGACGTCGTCTTCGGTCATCTGGCCGACACCGACCCAGATGTTGGAGGGAATCCAGTTCCACTTGGGATTGGGCGAGACGACGACGATTTCATGCTGCTTGCCGACCAAGCGGTTCAGATAGCGGGCGGCGGTGTGTCCGGAGATTCCGGCCCCCAAGATCAAGATACGGGCCATGACGTTTTTTTCACTTTCAGAAAATATGTAACAGTTTTTTATAATATTCTGAATTGCCACGCCATGAACAGTGGCAATGCCACCCAGCCTGGATAGCCCGCCACCCCCGCGGCATCCGGTGGTCGGTCCGCAATGCGCTACCGCGCCGGGAGGGGAAAATCGACTTAATCGCCACGGATATCGAAATCAGGCTGCAACCAGATTTGACGCCTGTCATAGAATGCACATCTGGCGGTACCCATAATGCGGCGCGCACGTTACGCTCGGGCACCCTGATCAAACTCGATAACTACCGTTACGGCGATACCCGGTCGAAGCACCAGGGTAGCCGCCGACCTGAAAAGAACATCCACTGAAAGAGGAGAAACCATGAAGCAGCATGCGATCGCGTTGCTGGCCGTCCTGGCCGCCACCCCAGCCCTGGCCGACATGGAGGCCATGCCGCCGCAGGGTTATCCGGTGATGGTCCCGGTCATGCCGGGCGCCTACAACCCGTACCTCGGCATGCCCTATGGCATGACCATGCCGCAGCAGATGCCCTACGGCATGCCGATGCCTTATGGCATGGCCATGCCCCAACAGCTGCCCTTCGGCATCCCGATGCCGCAGCAGATGCCCTACGGCATGCCGTATTCGCTGCCGCAGCAGGCCATGCCGACGGCCCAGCCCGTGGCACCGGCTCCGGCGGCAGCCCCGACACCCGCCCCGGCAGTCCCCGCCGCATCCGCCACGGCCAATCCCTACCTGTCGAACGTTCCGTTCAACCCCCTGGTCCTGTTGTCGGGCATCGGGCAGAACTCCGCGCCGAAGAAGCCGTACGAGATGCGTCGCATCATCGATCAGAGAGAAAAGACCCAGATGGTCCAGATGATGCTGCCCATGATGACCGGGATCGGGCAGATGGCCATGCCGGACGCGATGAACTATTTCGCCCGCAAGTACAAGGCGAAACCCGGCCTCACCTTCGACGACGTGCGCGACTCCCTGTTCCTGCGCGGCAACCAGGTCAACATGAAGAAGGTCGGCGAGAACCTGATGTGGAAGGATTTCCAGGCCGTCCTGGATGACAAGGACTCGCCGCGCATCGAGGTCTACTCTTTCTGCGACATCGCCGTCGCCCGCGACCTGCTCAAGGTCAGCCCGGAGTTCATCGTCTACCTGCCCTGCCGCATCGCGGTCATGGAAGACGCCGACAAGAACATCTGGGTGCTGATGGTGGACTGGAACCTCGACTGGGTGGCGGGCTACGAACAGAAGCTGGGCCTGACTCCCGAACTGGCCAAGGGCGCCCGCAGCATCAACGAACGCATGGACGAGATGATGCGCGCCGCCGCCGCCGGCGACCTGTAAGCGCGCAGCCAAGGCAACGGGGCCGCACGGCCCCGTTTTTTTTGTCCTCGGCGCAACGACGACCAGGCCAACCTGGCCGTGGCGGTCACCGCCAAGCTGCTGCGCCCGGAACTGCCCGTGCCGTGCCGGGCAGACCACCTGGAAACGGCGGCCAACATGGGCCCCTACGGCACCGACGAGAACATCGACGCCTTCGAGGCCTTCGGCCTCACAGCGTCAGACTGTCGGCGACCT
Source organism: Thiobacillus sp. (assembly GCA_013335435.1). Classification (GTDB taxonomy): domain Bacteria; phylum Pseudomonadota; class Gammaproteobacteria; order Burkholderiales; family Thiobacillaceae; genus Parasulfuritortus. The sequence goes on from JAAXVP010000054.1 coordinate 8,387, forward strand.
GCTCGAACAGCTTGAGATCGCGTGGGTAATAGTGCGTCGACAGGGCACGGTAGAACACCACCGCCAGGCCGACCTGGGTGACCCGGCCGATGGCGACCAGGTCGAACTGGGCGCCACGCTCGTCGCGATACTCGCCGTGCAACCGGAAGCCGGGCTTGCCGGCCAGGCGGCAGGGCACGTTCTCGATCAGCTTGATGTTGGCCAGGCCCTTGTCGGCCTTCAGGTCGGCCAGGAGCAGTTCCGCGGCCTCGGTGGGCAGCATGTCGGCGTTCGACGGCTTCTTGACGCCGGGGAAGGCCTTGTCGTGCTTGCGGTACTCGATGCGCAGGGTCTGGATCTGGAGGCCGTCGCGGGTCAGGGCGATGACCCGGTCGTCGACCAGGTTGAAGCGCATCCAGCCGGCCGGCGCCATCGCGCTCAGGCCGTCCGGGCCGGTCAGGCGGGAAGTGCCGTCGAGCCGGGTCCAGGCGGCGCAGGAGGCCAGGAGCACGGCCACCAGGGCCAGGGCCAGGATACGGGTCGCTCGCTTCATGACTTCGACTTCTCCTCGATGAGTTCCAGATAATCCCGGACATAGGCGGCATCGCCGGCCTCGGGCGCCAGCTTGAGGTAACGGGTCAGGTTGTCCCTGGCCGCCGGCCAGTCTCGTTGTTTCATGGCATGGATGCCGATGGAACGGTAACTGGGCGCGAAATCGGGCGCACTCTCGACCGCCTGGCGCCAGGCCGCGACCGCCTTGTCGGGATCGCCCTCGTCGCCGCGCAGGCGGTAGGCCTCGCCCAGGTAATACGGGGCGTGCACCGGGTAGCGCGCCAGCATGGCCGGGTTGGCGAGGACGTGGATGATGCTCTTGGGCTTGCCCTCGCTCAATTGGGCGCGCAGCCACTGCTCGCGCAGGCCGCGCGTATTCTCGGAAAACCGGGCCTCGCCGGCCTCGCCCGCGGGGCCCGCATAGCCGGCGATCAGGGCGTTGAAGCTTTCGATGCGCTCCTTCAGGCGCGGATGGCTGGCGAAGAAGAAGGGCTCCTTGATGTCCAACACCTTCACTTCTTCTGCCAGCAGCTCGAAGCCCTTGACCGACTCGCGCACGTCGTAGCCGGCCCGGGCCATGCGCTCGAAGCCTTCCTTGTCGGCCTCGCGCTCGGCATCCTGGGAGAAGCCGGACATCGAGGAGATCGCCGCCAGGCTGCCCAGCAGGGCGCCGGCGCCGCCGGCGACCAGCCCGGCGGTGAGGGCGAAGCCGCTCAGGCTCTTGGCGTTCTGCATGTTCTGGTAGCCGTGCCGGTGGGTGAAGTGGGTGCCTTCGTGGGCCAGGATGGTGGCAAGCTGGGCCTCGTTCTCCAGGCGCGCCAGCAGGCCCATGTTGACGAATACCGCCCCCTGCGGCAGGGCGAAGGCGTTGAGGCCGCTGTCGGTGGCCAGGCGCACCCGGAAGGTGCCGGCAAACTCGGGATAGAGGCGATCCATGACCGTTTGCAGATAGGCGGACAGGCCGGCATCGGGGTGGACATGGCCGGACTTGATCAGGGCCTTCTCGCCCTCCTCGCCATCGGCCCAGACCCGGTCCTCCTCGGCCATGACCGGTTTGGCGGAGGCCGCGTCGGGATAGGGCACCACCGCCTTGTCGGCCTTGGCCGAGTCGGCCTGGCCGCCGCCCAGCAGCGGCGACAGTTCCCCGGCCAGTACCGGCCCGGCGGTCAGCAAGAAGAATAGGAACAGGCCGACTCGGGCGTTCAACGCAGCGCCACCTTGCCGCCCTTGCCCGGCAGGGTCGCCAGGATCTCGCCCAGCATGGCGTGCACGGATTCCTTGTCCTTGAGATCCTTGACCCCGCTCTGGCTATGGTGCATCCAGAGTATGTCGCCGTTGCGGAGGTCGACCACGCCGACGGAAACGACCGACACGCCGCCCGGGATGCCGACCCCGAACAGGGCGCCGACGATCATCGCCGCCTTGCGCCCGGACGAAGACACGTAATCCTCGCCGATCACCATGATGGCGGCATCGGCGCCGGTCTTCTCGCGCAGGAAGTCCAGGCCCTCGCCCAGGGTGTAGTCGAAATGCTGGCGTTTGAAGGCCCACTCGCTGCCCCCGAAATTGGTCACCCAGTGCGCCGCGATGCCCACCACCATGTAGGAGGCCAGGTACTGGTCGACCAGCTCGCTTTCCTGCGGCGCCAGGGTGGGGGCCACGACCATCTCGAATTCGGGCCGGGCGGCCAGGGCCGTCGCCAGTTCGGCCTGGATGTTGGCATTGGCCTGGGCGGTCCATTCGGGCACCCGGTCGAGAACGCCGCCGGCCGAGATTTCCTTGACGGTGACCTGTGGTGGCAGCAGGACCAGTTTGGTCGGGAACGGCCGGGCCGGGCTTTCCAGCAAAGTGTAGTGCAGGCTGTAATCGGCACCAAATACCGGCCCGACGCAAAAGGCCAGCACCAGCAATACGGCTGCGCTCATGACACGCATCATTTTCCCCACCCCGGACAGATAGACCATGTATCCGCTCAGTATCGCGTCGCCGCCGGGGGACGGTCAATCGCCCGTCGGACGCACCCGCAGCCGGAAGGTCACCGGCCCGTCGTTGACCAGGGAAACCATCATGTGGGCACCGTACTCGCCGGTCGCCACCGGGGCATGATGGGCGCGCGCCCGCGCCACCAGGTAGTCGAACAGCACGCGCGCCCGATCCGGTGCCGCCGCCGAGGAAAAACTCGGCCGTGTGCCCTTGTCGGTATCCGCGGCCAAGGTGAACTGCGATACCAGCAGGAGGCCGCCGCCGGTTTCGGCCAGGCTGCGGTTCATGCGCCCATCGGCGTCCGGAAACACCCGGTAGCCGAGCAGGCGTTCCAGCAGGCGGTCGGCCTGCGCCTCGGCATCGCCCTGCTCGATACCGACCAGGACCAGCAGACCCGGACCGATCTCGCCGACCGGCCGGCCGGCGACGGTCACGCCGGCGGAACTGACTCGCTGCAACAATCCGATCATGGCTTCCCAACCCTTATCAAGCTTGGCGATTGTGCACCAACCTGTGGCACTCGCCCATCGCGACGGGATGCAAGTAGATACACTCCGTTTATAATCGAATCACGACGCCACGAAAAAACCGCCAGGCATGAACCACCGCACCGGAATCCCGCTCTCGACCTTCTTGCTGGTGGCATTCCTGATCATCGGTTTCGGCGCCACCGTCGCCGTGCGCACCGTCCTGGAAAACCGCCAGCAACGGGTGGTCAGCCAATTGGGCAGCCAGGAGTCCCGGCGCACCGCCGAGCAGATTTATCAGCATCTCTATTCGGTGATGCGCAAGGGCTGGAGCCGCGCCGAACTGGAAGAGACCATCGCGCGGATCGCCCAGGTCTACCCGGACATAGCGATTCATCTCATCCGCGGCGAGCCGGTTGCCGGCCAATACGGCGACGACGCGGCCTCGGCCGAGGCCCGGCGCAGCGACCCCGAACTTGCCGCGGCCCTGGCCGACGGCCACACGCGCCTGAGCGAAACCGGCACCATGCTGCGCTACATCATGCCGATGGCGAACCATGCCGAATGTCTGGCCTGTCACAGCAACTCCGCGAACAGCATCAACGGCCTGCTCGATATCCGCATCCCGTCCGAGAAATTGCGTGCCCCCATCCAGGCCACCCTGTCGCCGATACCCAACCTGATCAGCCTGCTGATCATCGCCATCTTCATCGTGGTCTTCCTGCTTTTGCGCCACCAGATCGTGCATCCCATCGTCAAGCTGGCCCGCCGCGTCACCGAAATGTCCCACGAGATCGACAACGCCTCCGGTGTCGCCATCAAGCGCACCTGGCCGCGCGAGATCCGCCTGCTCGCCGGACAGTTCAACCAGATGCTCAAGGAAGTCCAGAACAGCCACGGCCGCCTGGTCGAACTGGCCGTGCGCGACAAACTGACCGGACTCTACAACCGACGCTATTTCGACGAGATGCTGGCCCGCACCCTGGACCAGGCCGAGCGCAGCCGGCAGCAGATCTCCCTGCTCATGCTCGACCTCGACCGTTTCAAGCCGATCAACGACCGCTACGGCCATGCCATGGGCGACAAGGTGCTCGCCGACGTGGGCAAGGCCATCCAGGCCCTGACCCGCGACGGCGACATCAGCAGCCGCATCGGCGGCGACGAATTCCTCATCATCGCCATCAACTGCGACGTCCAGAATGCCGCCATCCTGGCCGAGCGGCTGCGCGAAGGCATCGGCGCCCTGGCCTGGCAGGCCGAAGGGCAGCCGATCCAGGTCGGCGTCAGCATCGGCGTGGCCAACTACCCCGGCAACGCCCACACCTTGGATGAATTGCTCGACTACGCCGACCAGGCCATGTACGTGAACAAGCAGGAACGGACAGCGCGACCCTGACCGGCAGGGAGTTGGTAACGCCCGCCCAGGCCGGGCAGAACTGTATGGCGATGGCAGGAATCCGCCCGGGACATACACTGAAGCAAGCGGCCCTGCCCGCCTGATCGGCCTCGGCAGCGGCTGCCTCGCACGCCGTACCAACCCCTCTGGAACAGGAGGACGGAAATGCGCTACCTGCTTGTCGTGTTATCCCTATTGCTCTGCCAAGCCGCCGCCGCGCGCACCGAGATCAGCGTCGGCATCAGCGTGCCCGGTCTCGACATCGGCATCGACATGCCGGCCTACCCCAGGCTGGTCCGGGTGCCCGGCCACCCGGTCTACTACGACCCGGATGCCCGCGCGAATTTCTTCTTCTACGATGGCCTGTACTGGGTGTTCGTGGAGGACGACTGGTACGCCAGCAGCTGGTACAACGGCCCCTGGCGCCGCTTCGAACGCGACCATGTGCCGCTATTCGTCTTGCGCATCCCGGTGCGCTACTACCGTCGGCCGCCCCCCTGGTTCCACGGCTGGCACGCCGATGCGCCGCCGCGCTGGCATGAACACTGGGGCCACGACTGGCAGAACCGCCATGGCGACTGGGACAAGTGGGACCGTGGCCGCATGCCGCCACCGGCACCGCTGCCCTACTACCAGCGCCGCTATGAAGGTGAACGCTACCCACAAGATGCCGACCGCCAGCGCCGGATCGAGTCGGAGAGGTATCACTATCAGCCACGCGACGAAGCAAGCCGGCGTTATCAGCAGCCACGCGAGGAAAGACGTGACGGCGACCACAGGGAACGCCGCGAGGAGCGCGGCGGCGACCGCCGCTGACAGGAACCCCGTCCCCTCGAACATGGGGGACGGGGTTGCGTTCGTCATGACCGGCCGGTTTCAGCCCCGGCCGGCTTGATCGCCTGTCAGCCCTCGATGACGTTTTGGCTACGGCCGTTCGGCAACGCCTCGCTGAACCTGGCTTACGCCAGGTTAGCCTGCACCGAAACTCATCTGGTTGGTTTATGTCCGTTCAGCTTCAATGACGTTCTCGAACACGAACCGCCCATCCACCACATCGACCCGGATCACATCCTTGGCGCCGAAGCGCCCGGACAGGATTTCCTTGGCGAGCGGGTTTTCCAGTTCCTGCTGGATCGCCCGCTTGAGCGGCCGGGCGCCGTAGACCGGGTCGAAACCGGCCTTGGCCAGTTCTTCCAAGGCGGCATCGCTGACCTCCAGTTTCATCTCCATCTGGGCCAGGCGCTTTTCCAGGTACTGCAACTGGATGCGCGCGATGCGGGCGATGTGGCGCTCGTCCAGGGCGTGGAACACCACCACCTCGTCGAGCCGGTTGATGAACTCGGGCCGGAAATAGCTCTTCACCTCGGCCATCACCGCCAGCTTGATGACCTGGTAGTCGTCGCCGGCCATCTGCTGGATCATCTGGCTGCCCAGGTTGGAGGTCATCACGATGACCGTGTTGCTGAAGTCCACGGTGCGGCCCTGGCCGTCGGTGAGGCGGCCGTCGTCGAGGACTTGCAGCAGGACGTTGAAGACGTCCGGGTGGGCCTTCTCGACCTCGTCCATCAGGATCACGCTGTACGGCCGCCGGCGCACCGCCTCGGTGAGATAACCGCCCTCCTCGTAGCCGACGTAGCCGGGCGGCGCGCCGATCAGGCGGGCGACCGAGTGCTTCTCCATGAACTCGCTCATGTCGATGCGGATCATGTGTTCCTCGGTATCGAAC
>JAAXVP010000330.1 GCA_013335435.1 Thiobacillus sp.
CATGCCGGAGATCCGCAGCGTCCGGCATTACCACGACCACCCCGGCTACATCGCCGCCCTCAAGGAGAGCGTCGAGGGCTACTGGGCCGAGCACGGCCGCGCCGACATCCTGTTGATGAGCTTCCACGGCGTGCCCCGGCGCACCCTGGAACTGGGCGACCCCTACCACTGCGAATGCCTGAAGACCGGACGCCTGCTCGCCGAGGCACTGGGCCTGGCGCCCGCGCAGTACCGGATCACCTTCCAGTCGCGCTTCGGCAAGGCCGAATGGCTCAAGCCCTATACCGCCGACACCCTGGCCGAACTGGGCCGCAAGAAGACCGGCCGGGTCGACGCCATCTGTCCCGGTTTCGCGGCCGACTGCCTGGAAACCCTGGAAGAGATCGCCATGGAAGGCAAGACCGAGTTCCTCAATGCCGGCGGCGGCGAATTCCGCTACATCCCGGCCCTGAACACCCGGCCGGCCTGGGTATCCGCCCTGGCCGACCTGGCCGGCGACAATCTGGCCGGCTGGCTGCCGACCCATTACGTCCCGGAAGATGAAAACAAACGGCTGCAGGAACGATTCTCCCGGGCACGGGAAATAGGCTGTGAAAAATAGCTAGAAACCGCACCAATATTAGGGTTTGCTTGTTGATATATTCGTACTGATCTTCCATTATCTTGACGCAAGTCAAAACGCCACCCGGCGTTTTATTTTGTTCCGGTTGGCGGTTTACCGCCGTTTTTTCAAGCTTGGAGGAGCACAATGAAAAAATCCCTCGCTGTAACACTGCTGCTGGCAGGCGCGCTGGGCGCCGCCGCCTCGGCCTATGCCGATTCGCGCGCCCGTTTCATGGCCGCCAACTGCTCGTACTGCCACGGCCCCGAAGGCAAGAGCCGCGGCGCCATTCCCAGCCTGGCCGGCCTCGAACCCGGTTACTTCGTCGCCCAGATGAAGGCCTTCAAGGATGGCTCCCGCCCCGGCACCGTGATGAAGAAGCACGCCAACGGCTATAGCGAAGCCGAATACGAGGCGATGGCCAAGTACTTCGCCGCCATCAAGTAATCGCGATAGAGGAGAACCAATACCATGACCATTAATCGTCGCGACTTTCTGAAAGCCTCCGGCGCCGCCGCCGGCGTCGCCGCCGTCGGCAGCCTGTCCGGTTGTGCCTCCATGGGCGGCAATGCCGCTCCCAAGGTCGTCGTCGTGGGCGCCGGCTTCGGCGGTTCCACCTTCACCAAGTACCTGAAGGCCTGGTATCCCAAGGCCCAGATCACCGTTATCGAACCGAACGACTTCTTCACCTCCTGCCCGTTCTCCAACACCGTGCTGGCCGGCATCAACAAGATGGAAGACATCGAGTTGCCCTACGCCTACATCAGCAAGGTGGCGGACGCCTGGGTCAAGGACACCGTCAGCGCCATCGACACCGGCAAGCAGACCGTCACCACCGCCGGCGGCAAGACCTTCGCCTACGACAAGCTGGTCCTGGCCGGCGGCATCGAGTTGATGTTCGACAAGGTGCAAGGCTACGACGCCGAGACCCAGAAGACCGTCAAGCACGCCTGGAAGGCCGGCCGCGACCAGACCGGCGTCCTGCGCAAGCAACTGGAAGCCATGCCCGACGGTGGCACCTTCGTGATGTCGGTGCCCAAGGCCCCGTACCGCTGCCCGCCCGGCCCCTACGAGCGCGCCTGCATGGTCGCCACCTACTTCAAGGCCGCCAAGCCCAAGTCCAAGGTCATCGTCCTGGACGGCAACCCCGACATCGCCTCCAAGAAGCCTCTGTTCCTGGCCGCCTGGAAGAAGCACTTCGGCTACGGCACCGACAACAGCATGATCGACTACCGCCCGAACAACATGCCGCGCTCGGTCGACGCCAAGAAGATGATGGTCGGCACCGAGTTCGACGACGTCAAGGGCGACGTCATCAACGTCGTGCCGCCGATGCGCGCCGCCGCGGTGTGCGGCATGGCAGGCGTCCGTGACGGCAACGACGGTACCTGGTGCACCATCGACTACCTGACCTTCGAGTCCAAGGTCGCGAAGAACGTCCACATCCTGGGCGACTCCGCGCTGACCAACTTCCCGAAGTCCGGTTCGGTGGCCAACAACACCGGCAAGATGTGCGCCTATGCCATGTCCGAGATGTTCGCCGGCCGCCAGCCCGACCCGGCCCCGGTGGTGACCAACACCTGCTACTCCGGTACCGGCCAAGGCACGGCCTTCCACGTCGCCACCGTGTTCCGCTGGAACGACGAGAAGAAGTCCCTGGTCCCGCCGAAGGACGCCAACGGCATCTCGGCCGAGGAAAGCGAACTGGAAATGGCCTACATGGAAGCCTGGGCCATGAACGTCTGGTCCGACACCCTGGCCCTGCCGGCCGACTACAAGTTCACCGCCAAGGGCTGATCCAGCCTGCAACGGTCGCCAAGGGGGCTTCGGCCCCCTTTTTCATTGGCCGGCCCGGAATTCGTGGCGAATCCCGTCCGGCGCCGACAGGCAACCTTCCCGTGTAGTGCGGCCGCGCAAGGTGGTGATACAGTCTGCGGCATCCCGATCCGGAGCCCACCTCATGCTAGCCCTGCTCGTCGCCCTCGTATTGCTCACCGTCTCCGTCGTCGGGGTCTATCTGCTCTTGAAGAACATGGGGGAAGACGGCGTGGAGGCGGCCGCGCCCGGGAGCTGCAAGAGCGGACGCTGCGGCGTCCAGCCCCGGCAAGCGGCCGATACCCCGGTGATGCACGAACAGGTTGTCCGCATCGACGAGATCAGGCGCAAGGACGGCTAATCCTTGAACTGGCAGAGACCGAAGGGAAACCCCGCCTGCTGGAAGCAACGTATGTCGGGATGGGGCTCGCAATCCTGATCCTGACGGCACAGGCTGCCGCCGCCGAAATTGCAGGTGGCGGACACATGGCGCAATTCCTCCTGGCCCGATGGGGATAGCGCCGCGACGTCGATCGAACCGGCATAGAAACCCTGGTGGTCGTGCTTGGCCAGATGGTCAAGGTCGGTCTGGAGACTATGGGCCTTGATCTGATAGGCATAGCCCGGCTGCAGGTTCATGTCGAAGGCACAGACGTCGGTAATGCCGCCGCCACCGCCGAAATACCGTTCAAACGCCACTTCTATCCAATGCGAGCCCGGCAGGATACGGCTCGTGTTTCCGAACAGTTCGGAAATTCCGGGGCGCATGCCATCCACGGCCTGGATGCTGCAATTCTCCAGATACACCACGTAGAACCTCGAGTAACAGCTGAAAGTGGCCGCTTCGGCACGGGGGGTTCCCTGGTCGGGATACGTGACGAATTCGCCGCATGCGGCCAGTCCGCAGCAGACAAGGATCGGAAGCAACCGGTTGGGACTCAGTCCTGCATTCATGTGCCGATACGCAACGTGCCGGTGACGCTTGCAATATAGGGCACCTGGAAAAACCATCGTTTCGTCGCTCCCGCGCAGGCGGGAGCCCAGCAAAATCAAGGCACTGGATTCCCGCCTGCGCGGGAATGACGGGTTTTTCGAGGTTCCCTATATTGCAAGCGTCACCGGCACGTTGCGTATCGGCACATGAATGCAGGACTGAGTCCCAACCGGTTGCTTCCGATCCTTGTCTGCTGCGGA
>JAAXVP010000331.1 GCA_013335435.1 Thiobacillus sp.
CGCGCCATCCTGGTCACGCGCCCGGCCGAGCAGGCCGAAGGCTTGGCGGCGAGCATCGCCGGGCTGGGTGGCCGGGCCATCCTGTTCCCGACCCTGGCCATCGCGGCGCCGGCCGATCCGGTCGCCTTGGCCCATGCCATCGGCGCCCTGGCCGGCTACGACTACGCCATCTTCATCAGCCCGACCAGCGTCGACCGGGCCTGGCCGGAGATACTGGAACGCCATGGCGGCTGGCCGCATGGTCCGGTCCCGGCGGCGGTCGGCCGGGCCACGGCGCGTGCCTTGGCCAAGTATGGCGTGCGCCATGTCCTGGTCGCCGAGGATGGCGCCGACAGCGAAAGCCTGCTGGCGCTCGACGCCTTCGCCGAACCGGCCGGCAAGCGGATCCTGATCGTGCGCGGCGAAGGCGGCCGCGAACTGCTCGCCGACAGCCTGCGCGCGCGCGGCGCCCGGGTCGACTATGCGGAGTGCTACCGGCGCGTCCGGCCCGAGGCCGACGCGGCACCGCTCCTGGCCTTGTGGCGGGAGGGCGGGATCGCCGCCGTGACCGTCACCAGCCGCGAGGTGTTCGCCAACCTGGCCGATCTGCTCGGTGCGGCCGGCGCCGACTTGTTGCGCGCCACCCCCCTGTTCGCCCCGCACCCGCGCATCGCCGAAGCCGCCCGGCAATGGGGCGTCGCCGAGGTCGTCGCCACGGCGCCCGGCGACGCCGGGCTTGTCTCCGGCTTGATCGACTGGTTCAATGACCGCCATGACTGACACCACCTCCACGCCGGCCGCGGCCGGACCGACGCCCGCGCGGCACACTTGGGTGTTGCCCCTGGCGCTGATCCTGTCCGTCCTGGCCTTCGCCACCACGGGCGGGGTGTTCTGGTACATGCAGATGCGCATGCAGGACCTGGAAGTGCAGCTGGCCCGGCGCATCGGCCAGTTCGATACCTCCAGCCAGGAAGCCCGCGCCGCCGCCAAGGAGGCGCGCGCCAGCATCGAGAACGTGGTGGCGCGCATCGGCGCCCTGGAGACCAAGGCCCTGGAGACCCAGAACCAGCAACTGGCCCTGGAGGCGGTCTACCAGGATCTGGCGCGGAGCCAGGACGAACGCCTGCTCGCCGATATCGAGCAGACCTTGCTGCTGGCCGACCAGCAACTCCAGATGGCCGGCAACGTGCGTGCCGCCCTGCTCGGCCTGGATGCCGCCGAACAGCGCCTGGCGCGCATGAAGAAGCCCCAGTTCGAACGCCTGCGCGAGGCCATCGCCCACGACGCCGCCCGCCTCAAGCTGCTGCCGGCGGCGGATGTCCAGGGCATCAATGCCCGTCTCGATATCCTGCTCGGCAAGGTCGACCAGCTCAAGTTGGAGATCGAGCCGGAAGCCGCCGTCCCGCCGGCCGAGCCGGCGGCGACCGGTCCGGTCGGTTGGATGGGGGGGCTGGGCCGCGAGGTCTGGACCGAGATCAAGCAGCTGGTGCGCATCCGTCGCCTGGACAATCCCAGCATCGAGTTGCTGGCGCCGTCGCAGATCTATTTCCTGCACGAGAACCTCAAGCTGCGCCTGCTGTCCGGCCGCCTGGCCGTGCTCCAGCGCGACGAGGCGACCTTCCGCGCCGACATGGCGGCGGCCCGGCAATGGGTGGCGCGTTATTTCCGGCGCAACGACGAACTCAGCATCGCGGTGGCGAAGGATCTCAAGTCCCTGGAGGCGATGCCGGTCGCCCTGCAGAACGCCGACCTGCGCGAGAGCATCAAGGTGTTGCGCTCGCTGGCCAAGAAGGAAGGCTGATGCGTCCGGTCCTCTGGCTGTTGCTCCTGTTCGCCCTGGCCGTGGCGCTCACCCTGGCGGCCCGCTTCGATACCGGCTATGTCCTGGTGGTGATGCCGCCCTGGCGCCTGGAGATGTCCTTCGTCATGGCCGCCTTGTCCACGCTGGCCCTGTTCGTGGCGCTCTATGCCGTGGCCAAGCTGTTCCACATGGCGCTCAGCCTGCCGGCCGACGTGCGCGCCTGGCGCCATCGCCGGCGCAGCGACAAGGCCGACGACGAGCTGACCCGCGCCACCGCCGCCTATCTCTCCGGCCAGCCGGCCCATGCCCGCAAGCTGGCGGCGAGCGCCTTCAAGCGCGAGGGCGACCAGCTGGCCGCCCTGGTCGCCGCCCACGCCGCCCTGGCCGAGGGCGACCCGCTCACCGCGCGGCTCTACGTCGATGGCCTGAAGACCGATCCGGGCGAACTGACCGCCGCCCGCCAGGCCGCCGAGGCCAGGCTAATACAAAGCAGTGACAAAGTGACAAAGTGACAAAGTGACGAGTGACAGGGGCTTTGTCACTCTGTCACTTGAACTTTGTCACTGTATTTCTACTGGAACGAAAACGCGTCCGAGTAGAACTCGTCTTCCGGCAACCCCCTGGCCATGAAATCCCTCTTCGCCGCCTCGATCATGGGCGGTGCGCCGCAGGCGTAGACCTGCCAGCCGGACAGGTCGGCGATGTCGGCCAGGACCGCCTGGTGCACGAAGCCGGTGCGACCGGGCCAATTGTCCGTGGCCTTGGGGTCGGACAGCACCGGGATGAAGCTGAAGTTGGCGTGCTCCTGCTGCCATTGCGAAGGCAGGCCCGGCAGGTACAGGTCGGCGAGCGACTTGGCGCCCCAGTACAGCACCATCTGGCGGTCGATCTCGTGATGGAAGGCATGCGACAGGATGCTCTTGATCGGCGCGAAGCCGGTGCCGCCGGCCAGGAAGATGATCGGCTTGTCCGACTCGCGCAGGAAGAAGCTGCCCAGCGGGCCCTTGATGCGCATGATGTCCTTGGCCTTCATGGTGCCGAACACCTGGTCGGTGAAGAAGCCGCCGGGCACGTGGCGGATGTGCAGTTCCAGCAACTGGTCCTCCTCCGGCGCGTTGGCCAGGGAGAAGCTGCGCTGCTTGCCGTCCTTGAGCAGGAAGTCGATGTACTGGCCGGGCAGGAACTGCAGGCGCTCGCTGCTGGGCAGCTTGAGCCAGACCGCCATGACGTCGTCGGCCAGTTTCTCCAGCTTTTCCACCCGGCAGGGCAGGGTCTTGATCGGGATGTCCTTGGCGGCGCCGACCTCCTTCACCTCGATGACCAGGTCGGTCTTCGGCTTGGCGGTGCAGAACAGAGCCAGGCCCTTGGCCTTGTCTTCCTTGGGCAGGGTGCCCGGCTGATGGGCGCCATGGTCGACCTCGCCCGCCAGCACCTTGCCCTTGCAGGCCCCGCAGGCGCCGTTGCGGCAGCCATAGGGCAGGGCGAAATTCTCGCGCAATGCGGCCGCCAGCACGGTTTCGTCGTCCTGCACGGTAAACTGGTGGCCGCTGGGTTGGATGGTGACCTGGTGAGACATCGTCAATTTCCTTTGATACGAAACATGTTGCGAATTCTGATAGTCGGTTGCGGTGACGTCGGCCTGCGCGCCGCCCGCCTTCTGCGTGGCCGGGCCCGTGTCTACGGCCTGTTGCGTTCCCCGGAGCGCGCCGTCGCACTGCGCGCCGCCGGGGTGATCCCGGTGTCCGTCGACCTCGACGACCGCCGCAGCCTGGCGAGCCTGGCCGGCCTGGCCGCCGTGGTGTTCCATTTTGCGACGCCGCCGCCCGAAG
>JAAXVP010000055.1 GCA_013335435.1 Thiobacillus sp.
ATCCAGAGCATCTCGGATGCCACCCGCGAGCAGGTCGAGATCGCCAACCGCATCGCCGGCAACATGGAGCACGTCCTCGAACAGACCCGCCAGGCCTCCGACGGCGCCCGCAAGAGCGCCGAGTCGTTCGGCCAGCTCACCGTGCTGGCCGACGACCTGCGCGTCTCGGTAGCCGGCTTCACCCTTTAAGGGAAGTAGAACGTGGACAGCCTGAACGACTTCGATCTCGGACCGCTGACCTGGGTCAAGGCCGAGATCGACGTGGCCTGCAATGCCGGCGTGGCCGCCCTGGCGGACTGGAACGGCGAGGATCAGACTCCGCTCAAGAGCGCCGTCACCTATCTGCACCAGGTCTCGGGCGCCCTCCAGATCGTCGGCCTGCAAGGCGTCTACGAGGTCAACAGCGCCATCGAGGGCCTGCTTGCCGACATGCAGGCCAAGCCGGAGGCGCGCAGCGGCGAGTCGGCCGAGCTGATCGTGCGCGCCGTGCGTGCCCTGCAGGCCTATCTGGACGGCCTCATGGCCGGCGGCAACAACGCCGAACTGGCCCTGATGCCGGTCTACACGGAACTCCTGGTCCGGCGCGGCGCCGAGGCGCCGGCGCCATCCGAGCTGTTTTTCCCCGACACCGGCCTGCGTAGGCGGCGTGCGGTGCCCGAGCAGGCCCTCAACGACATCGACCATGCCAAGGCCTTGCGCCAGGTGCGCGGCAAATACCAGAAGGGGCTGCTGCAATACCTGCAGAACAAGGATCCCCAGGCCGGCCTCGCCGGCATGGTCGAGGCCGTGCGCGAACTCGAGCCCCTGGCCCCGGGGGCGGCCCAATACACCTTCTGGTGGGCCGCCGGCGGCATGCTGGAGGCCCTGGCTGGCGGCGGTGCGCCGCCCGATCCCTGGGTCAAGCGCATGCTCGGCCGCCTCGACCTGCAGATGCGGCGCCTGGCCGAGGGCTCGCGCCAGCTTGCCGACAGCCTGTTCCGCGACCTGCTCTACTGCCTGCTCCTGGACAAGTCGACGGCCGGCCGGGCCGCCGAGGTGCGCGAGCTGTTCGAGCTTGACCGCTACATCCCGGCCGCCTGGGCCGGTGCCGACGAACAGCGCGCCGAACAGCTGCGCCCCCTGCTGGCGCGCCTGCGCGAGACCCTGGCCGCCGCCAAGGACCACTGGCTGCACCTGTGTTCCGGGCGCAAGGAAAGCGGCGAGCCGCTGCGCGAGGCGGTGAAGCAGATTCGCGAGCACGCCGACCAGATCGGCGATGCCGGCCTGACCGAACTGGCCCGGGCGATCGGCCAGGCCGTCGCCCTGTACGCCGACGAAGCGGTTCAGAACGAGGCCCTGCAGGTCGAGATGGCCACCGCCATGCTGCTGCTGCAGCACGGTGCCGAGAACTACTTCAAGCTCGGCCACGACTTCCCCGACCATGCCCGGGTACAGGCCTACCGCCTGGAAGCGGCGGCATCCTCCGAGGAGCCGCTGGCCGCCTTCGCCGGCGAGCCCCTGCTCGACGAGATCGCCCGCCAGGCCCAGGAAAAGCTCCTGCTCGCCCAGGTAACGCGCGAGATCCAGGCCAACCTGAACCAGATCGAGGAGATCCTCGACAAGTTCTTCCGCAATCACCTGGAACGCGGCAGCCTGCCCCTGGTGCCGGGCCTGCTCAAACAGGTCCAGGGCGCCCTCAGCATCTTGCAGCTGGAGGCCGCGGTCGAATTGGTGAAGGCGGTGGCGGAGCGGGTCGGCCTGATCTCCGAGGCCGACCACGCCATCGTCGCCGAGGAACTGAACTGGATTGCCGAGGCCGTCTCCACCCTGGGCCTCTACGTCGAGGCCCTGCGCAACGGCCGCGACGATCCGTCCGGCCTGGTCAGCCTGCTGCGCCCGCCCGAACAGGCCGCGCCGGCCGAGATCAGCGTCGAGGAAAGTCTGGCCGCGGCCACCGAGCGCCTGCTCGCCGGTGCCGACCGCTTGGCGGCGGAGGCCGACCAGGCGCCGTTGCGTGCCGAGATGGCCGACGACCTCAAGCGTATCGTCCAGGACGCCGATCTGGTCGGCGACAGCGCGTTGCGCGGCCAGGCCGACGAAGTGCGCCGCCTGCTCGACGGCAATGCCGCCGCCGAAACCGTCCGCTTCGCCGTCCATGCCCTGGCCGGCGTGCCCCTGCCTGCCGCCCCTGCAGCCGAGGTGCCGGCGGAAGTGCCGGCGAGCGAGCAGGATGTCGACGCCGAGCTGCTCGAGATCTACATCGAGGAGGCCCAGACCGTCCTCGCCGACATGGCCGTGCGCCTGGCGACCCTGCGGGAATCGACCCAGGCACACGAGGATTTCATCGACATCCGGCGTGGCTTCCACACCCTCAAGGGCAGCGGCCGCATGGTCGGCCTGAACGAACTCGCCGAAGTGGCCTGGGAGGCCGAGCAGACCCTGAACCTTTGGTTGCGCGATGAGCGTGCCATCAACACCGCCATTCTCGATTTCATCGCCCTGGCCGAGGCCGGTTTCCGGCGCTGGGTGGTCGAACTCGAAACCAGCGGTGCGGTGCGCAACCTCGATGCCGACGAGGTGGTGGCGTTGGCCCATCGCCTGCGTGGCGAGGAAGAAACCGAAGCGCCTGCCGTCGAAGTGGCGCCGGTTGAGATCGAAACCGAGGCCGAGGCGGTCGTGCCCGAAATGCCCGAATCCGTGCTGGAGCCGGCCCCCGTCGAGCCGGTTCCGGAACCGGAGATGGTGTGGATCGGCCAGCACGGCGTGCCGGCCCCCTTGTTCGCGATCTTCTCGGACGAGGCGGCCCAGCGCCTGGCCGACCTGCGCCGGCACCTGGACGATCTCGGCGTGGTGGCCGACGAACAGCTGTGGGGCGAGTTTGCCCGTGCCGCCCACACCCTGGCCGGCATCGCCCGCACCACCGGCCTCGATCCGTTGGCCGAGGCGGCCCACGCGGTGGAGGTCTGGGCCGGCGCCTGGCCGGACAAGCTCCGGCATTTGCCCGAGGCAACCCAGGCCGGCCTGGCCGGGGTGGTCGACTTGCTGGCCGATGGCTTGGCGCAGATCGCCGGCCTGGAATGGCCGACCTTCCCGGATGATCTCGAGGCGCGCCTGGCCGCATTGCGGCCGGCGCCCGAAGCCGAGCCCGAAGCCGCTGAAGCGGTGGCGGAAGAGGCCGCCTCGGAAATCGAGGCTTCGGCCGAGGAACTGTTCGCCGCCCTCCTGGCCGAGCCTGAATTGCCGGTCGAGGCACCCGCCGAGGTCGCGGTGCCGGTCGTCGAGGAAACGCCGCCCGAGCCGCCTGCCAGCGAAGCCCTGGTGGCCGAACTGCCGGCCATGCCCGAACTCCCGCCGCCCGAGCCCGAAGTCGCGCCGGAACCGGCCGAGGAATGCGATCCGCAACTGCTGCCCATTTTCCTGGCCGAGGCCGAGGAACTGTTGCCGCGCATCGGCGATACCCTGCGCACCTGGCGCGCAGACCCGGCCGACCCGGCGCACAGCCAGTCCCTGCAACGCTCGCTGCACACCCTCAAGGGCAGCGCCCGGATGGCCGGCGCGATGCGCCTGGGCGACGCCACCCACGCCATGGAGACGCGCCTGGTCGAACAGGGCGAGACGCCGCCAGACAATGCCTTCCTGGATAGCCTGGAACACGAATACGACGGCCTGGCCGAGCGGGTCGATCGCCTGCTCCAGCCGGTCCCGGCCCCAGGCCAACGTCCGGCGGAGGCCGGCCCGATAGTCCTGCCCATGACGCCGGTGCCGGAGGACGAGGCCGGCGTACGCCAGGCCTTCCGAGCCAAGGCCAACATACTCGATGCCCTGATCAACGAGGCCGGCGAGGTCAGCATCGCGCGCTCGCGCATCGAGTCCTCGGTGAACCATTACAAGCTGACCGCCCAGGAGCTGACCGCCAACGTCGAGCGCTTGCGCGGCCAGCTGCGCGAACTGGAGATCGAGGCCGAGACCCAGATCGGCGCCCGCATGTCCAAGCTCGACGAGAGCCATTTCGATCCCCTGGAATTCGACCGCTACACCCGCCTGCAGGAGCTCACCCGGTTGATGGCGGAAAGCGTCAACGACGTCTCGACCGCGCAGGAGAACCTGCTCGCCAGCCTGACCGACGTCGAATACGCCCTGCTCCAGCAGTCGCGCACCACGCGCAGCCTGCAGCAGGAGTTGATGCACATCCGCATGGTGCGCCTGAACAGCCAGGCCGAGCGCCTGCACCGCATCGTCCGCCAGGCCGCCAAGGAGGTCGGGCGTAGCGCCCACCTGCTCATCGAGGGCGGCGACATCGAACTGGACCGTTCGGTGCTCGACAAGGCCATGGCGCCGTTCGAACACCTGCTGCGCAACGCCGTGGCGCACGGCATCGAACCGGCCGAGCGACGCCAGGCCCTGGGCAAGCCGGAATATGGCGACATCCGCCTGTCGGCGCGCCAGGACGGCAACGAGGTGGTGCTGACCCTGAGCGACGACGGCGCCGGCATCGACCTCGCCAAGGTGCAAGCGCGCGCCGAGGCGATGGGCTGGCTGAAGCCGGGCGAGCGCGCCGAGCGCGAGCGCCTGGAGGCCTTCCTGTTCATGCCCGGTTTTTCGACCGTCGAGACGGTCACCCAGGTTGCCGGTCGCGGCGTCGGCCTCGATGTTGTACGCAGCGAGATCGCCTCGGTCGGCGGCCGCATCAGGCTCGACAGCGAGCTTGGCCGCGGTACCCGCTTCAGCATCCGCCTGCCCTCCACCCTGGCCCTGGCCCAGGTGGTCATGGCCAAGGCGGGCGACCAGATCTACGCCGTCCCATCCGGCATGGTGGTGCTGGTGCGCGAGGTCAAGGACACCGAGTGGCATGCCATCGTCGGCGCCGGCAAGGTCGATCTGGACGGCCAGGACTATCCGCTCCGTTCCCTGGCCGAACTGACCGGCCAGCAGCCGCAACCCGTGGAAGGGCACTACCGCACCGTGTTGCTGCTCAGGTCGGGCGACGAACGGGTCGCCCTGCGGGTGGACAAGCTACAGGGCAATGCCGAAGCGGTGGTCAAGGCGATCGGTCCGCAACTGTCGCGCGTGCCCGGCGTGGCCGGCGCCACGGTCCTGCCGGACGGTCGCGTGGCCCTGATCCTCAACCCCTTCGCGCTCATGGAAAACGCGCCGGCCGCCGCCGCGTCGGTGGTGGAAGCGGCCCGTACCGAGGCCATGCTGCCGCTGGTGCTGGTGGTCGACGACTCCCTGACCGTGCGCAAGATCACCGGCCGCCTGCTGCATCGGGAAGGTTACCGGGTGGCGACCGCCAAGGACGGCGTCGAGGCCCTGGAATACCTCCAGGGCGAGGTGCCGGCGGTGATGCTGCTGGACATCGAGATGCCGCGCATGGACGGCTTCGAGGTCGCCCGCCATGTCCGTGCCGATGCCCGTGCCAAGGATCTGCCGATCATCATGATCACCTCGCGCATGGCCGACAAGCACCGCGATCACGCCCTCGAACTGGGCGTCAACCTGTACATGGGCAAGCCCTACCAGGAAGAGGAACTGCTGGCGGCGATCGCCGGCTTTATCCAAGACCGGAACTGAGACGGGGTGGCCATGAAGTCCGTAGCGAGCGGGAAACGCCAGCATGGCTATCTCATGGAAGTCCCGCTCATGCTGATGGTAATAGGCATTGTCCTGGCGATCCTCCTGCCCAGGCTGTCTTTGCCAGGCCGGAAGGTCGTCGTGGGGCTGGCGGTCTTGCCGGTCCTGTTCGGCCTCTACTACATGATGATCGCGCCGGGCTGGATGCCGGCGGGCGAGAGGCGGCCAAGGGCGTTCTGGAACTGGCTGATGTTCGCCATGGCGGCTCTGGCGGTCATTGCCGGCGCCCTGTTCTTCATCCTGGCCTGACGAGCGGTCGAGGCCAGGTCGGCCGACACCGCGATGGGGCCGTTCGGGCCTAGCCCGTCCAGTCGACCAGCCCGGTATAGGAGGTCGCCAGGACGATGACGCCGAAGCCGATGCGGTACCAGGCGAAGGGCGTGAAGTCGTGGCTGGAGATGAAACGCAGCAGCCAGCGCACGCACAGGAAGGCGCTCACGAAGGAGGCCGCGCCGCCCACCGCGAACAGGGGCAGGTCGGCGGCGCTGAACAGCTCGCGGTGCTTGTAGACGTCGTACAGGGTGGCCGCGAACATGGTCGGGATGGCCAGGAAGAAGGAGAACTCGGTCGCCGCCTTGCGCGACAGGCCGAAGAACAGGCCGCCGATGATGGTGGCGCCGGAACGGGAGGTGCCGGGGATCATGGCCAGGGCCTGGGCGAAACCGACCTTGAGGGCGTCCTGCCAGGTCATGTCGTCGACCGTTTCGGCCTTGACCACATGCTGGCGCCGTTCCGCCCAGATGATCAGCAGGCCGCCGATGATGAAGGCCGAGGCCACCACCAGGGGGTTGAACAGGTAGGCCTTGATCTGCTTCACGAACAGCAGGCCGAGCACGGCGGCCGGCATGAAGGCGACCGCCAGGTTGAAGGCGAAGCGGCGCGAGGCCGGCTCGCGCGTCAGGCTGACGAGGACGTGGCCGAGCCGGGCGCGATAGACCCAGACCACCGCCAGGATGGCGGCCAACTGGATGGCGATGTCGAACACCTTGGCCTTGTCGTCGTTGAAGCCGAGCAACTGGCCGGCGATGATCAGATGGCCGGTCGAGGAAATGGGCAGAAATTCGGTCAGGCCCTCGACGATGCCGAGCACCAGGGCCTTGAGCAACAGCAGGGTATCCAAAGCGTGCCTCCCAGAGAGGCGGGGATTATAGCCTCGTCAGGCCTTCGGCTTGTGGTCCACCGGGTAATCCAGCATGGCGTCCAGGCTTTCCGCCTCCCAGTCCTTGCCGTGCCCGGCCGGGGAGGCCGGTTTGGCCGGTTTCCTTGCCGGCAGCCGGGCGCGCGGCGCGGGGGCTGGCGGCTTGATGGCCGGGGCCGGCTGCATGCTGCCCAGCATGGCGCCCACCAGCTCGCGGGCGGTACGGCTTTCCAGGCGGAACTCGTGGCCGCATTTCCGGCAGGCGAAGGTCTTGTAGGGCAGCAGTTCCACCAGGGCGAGGAGCAGGCTCAGGCTCTGCTTCTGGATCAGTGCGCCCAGGTTGTCCAGGTTGAACTCCACTGCCGGCATGTTGGCCGGGACCGGCAGCTTGGCCTCGGCCTTGCTGCGGGCGCCGCAGTAGGGACAGGTCTTGCTGAGGACGATGGGGCGGGTGCGCATGTCTGCCATTGTGAAGGATTACGACCCCGAGGGCACCTGGTCCGGAGGTACCGGTACCCAGACCGTCTTGCGGCGCGATTTGTCGCCGCGCAGCAGCTTGAGGTCGCGCCTGGGCACGGCCAGCCAGCCGGCCAGGAATTCCAGCACGGCGGCATTGGCGGCGCCCTCGACCGGGCGGGCGCTGATCCTCAGCTTGAGGGCGTCGCCGTGCAGGCCGGCCAGTTCGCTCTTCGAGGCGCCGGGCTGGACGTGCAGGGTGATCTCGCTGCCGCCGCCGGCACCGGCGGCCAGCCAGGCCGGCAGGCTCACGGCAGGCCGACGATCAGGTGATGGGCCAGCCGTTCCAGGCCGCCAATCGGCAGGATCAGGATCAGCTGCAGGACCACGAAGGCGGCCAGCGGGCTGAGGTCGATGCCGGATATGGGCGGGATGATGCGCTGGAACGGCGCCAGGGCAGGCCGGGACAGGGCGTAGAAGACCGGCGCCACGGGCGAGAACGGGTTGACCCAGCTGATGATGGCCTGGACCACGATCAGGGCGATGGTCAGGTAGATGATCAGCTTCAGGCCGGCCGCCAGGGTGAGCAGCAGGAAGCCCGGCCAGACCGCCATGCCGGCCGCCAGGAAGGGGAAACCGGCGACCAGGTGGCTGGCCAGCACCCAGACGAGTTCGGTCAGGATGAAGAACATCAGGCTGGCCAGGTCGAGGCCGAACAGGCCGGGGATGAGCCGGCGCGCCGGCTTGACCGCCCAGTTGGTGACCTTGACGATGAACTGGGCGAACGGGTTCTGGAACGGCACCCGGGTCAGCTGCATGTAGAAACGCAGCCAGAAGGCGACCGCGGCCAGTTCGAAGACCACCTGGAGGAGGAATTGCGCGGCTTCCTGGAACATCACTCGGCCCCCAGGATGTCGCCCAGTTCCCGGGCGCGGTCCGCGGCGGCGCGGGCGGCGGCGGTCACCGCGGCGCGCACGCCGTGCTCCTCCAGGGCGGCGATGCCGCGTTCGGTGGTGCCGCCCTTGGAGGTGACGCGGGCGCGCAGGACGGCCGGCTCGGTGCCGTCCTGGATGGCCAGGGCGGCGGCGCCATACACCGTCTGCAGGGCCAGGGCGCGCGCAGTGTCCGGGGCCAGGCCGAGCGCCCGGCCGGCGTCCTCGAGGGCCTCGATGAACAGGAAGACATAGGCCGGGCCGCTGCCCGAGATCGCGGTGACCGCGTCGATCTGGGCCTCGTCGGCCACCCAGACCGCCGCACCGACCGCCTTCAGCACCGCCTCGGCGCGCGCCTTCTGTTCCTCGGAGACATCGGGCAGGGCGTACAGGCCGGCGATGCCGGCGCCGACCAGGGCCGGGGTGTTGGGCATGGCGCGTACCACGGCCCGGTGGTGGTTCAGCCAGCGGGCGATGTCGCCGGCACGCACCCCGGCGGCGATCGACAACACGCAGGTGGTGGCGTCCGGTTTCGGCAGGCTGGTCAGCACCTCGCGCAGGATCTGCGGTTTCACCGCCAGGACCAGGACGTCGACCGCCAGGGTCTCGGCCGGGCGTTCCTCGACCTTGATGCCGAAGCGGCCGGTCAGCAGCGTGCGCCGTTCGGCATTCGGTTCGCTGACGCGGATATCCATGGCCGCGAAGCCCTGCTTGAGCATGCCGCCGATCATGGCCTCGGCCATGTTGCCGCCGCCGATGAAACCTACCTTCATGTCTGGGCTCCCAAATGAACCGGTATTGACGAAATTAAGGTGGCTCCCTCATCCCCGGCCCTTCCCCCGGTGGGGGAGGGGAGAACGGCCCCTCGCCCTCCGGGAGAGGGGTAGGGGTGAGGGAACAACCCTGGCATTCCCATGCCGCTATCCTGCTGCGACACGACTCCTGCGTCCGAAGATGGCCGAGCCGACCCGCACGATGGTGGCGCCTTCCATAATGGCCGCCTCCAGGTCGCCCGACATGCCCATCGACAGGGTGTCGAGGCCGAGGCCGGCGGCCTGTTCGAGCAGTGCCCGCAAGCGGTCGAACTGGGTGCGCTGCTCGGCGGTGTCGTCGGTTTCGCGCGGGATGGCCATGAAGCCGCGCAGCTTCAGTCCCGGCAGCCCCGCCACTTCCCTTGCCAGGGCCAGGGCCTCGCCCGGTGCGACACCGTGCTTGCTGGCCTCGCCGCTGACGTTGACTTGGATGCAGACATTCAGGGCCGGCATTCCGGCCGGCCGGGCCTCGGCCAGGCGCTGGGCGATCTTCAGGCGGTCGACCCCATGCACCCAGGCGAAGCGCTCGCCGATCGGCCGCGTCTTGTTGCTCTGGAGCGGGCCGATGAAGTGCCATTCGATCGCCAGGTCGGCCAGTGCGTCCTGCTTGGCCAGGGCCTCCTGCAGGTAGCTTTCGCCGAAGGCGTGCTGGCCGGTCTGCCAGGCCTCGCGCACGGCCTCGGCCGGGAAGGTCTTGCTGACCGCCAGCAAGGTCACGGCGGCCGGGTCGCGGCCGGTCTCGGCGCAGGCCCTGGCGATGCGCTCCCGGCAAACTTGCAACCCCGCCGCGATTGCACCCATAATGGTTTCAGACCTCTTGCCGTCTCATTTCATAACTACGCGAATTATAAGATGGAAATCTCAGACCTCCTGACTTTCGCGGTAAAGAACAAGGCCTCCGACCTGCACCTCTCCGCGGGTCTGCCTCCGATGATCCGGGTGCATGGCGACATCCGCCGCATCAACGTGCCGCCGATGGACAACACCCAGGTGCGGGCGATGATCTACGACGTCATGAGCGACGCCCAGCGCAAGGCCTAC
Organism: Thiobacillus sp.; assembly: GCA_013335435.1. GTDB lineage: Bacteria > Pseudomonadota > Gammaproteobacteria > Burkholderiales > Thiobacillaceae > Parasulfuritortus. The sequence goes on from JAAXVP010000055.1 coordinate 9,990, forward strand.
GAGGAATATCTGGAAACGGACTTCTCCTTCGCCCTGCCCGGTGTGGCCCGTTTCCGGGTCAATGCCTACAACCAGGAGCGGGGCGCTTCGGCCGCCTTCCGGACGGTGCCTTCCAAGGTGCTCACCCTGGAGGAACTGGAGGCGCCGCGCAGCTTCAAGGAAATCGCCGACCAGCCGCGCGGCATCGTGCTGGTGACCGGGCCGACCGGCTCGGGCAAGTCGACCACCCTGGCGGCCATGATCGACTACGTCAACGACAACCTGCACGGCCACATCCTCACCATCGAGGATCCGATCGAGTTCGTGCACCAGAGCAAGAAGTGCCTGATCAACCAGCGCGAACTGGGGCCGCACACCAAGAGTTTCGAGAATTCCCTGCGCTCGGCCCTGCGCGAAGACCCGGACGTCATCCTGGTGGGCGAAATGCGCGACCTGGAAACCATCCGCCTCGCGCTCACCGCGGCCGAGACCGGCCACCTGGTGTTCGCCACCCTGCACACCAGTTCCGCCGCCAAGACCATTGACCGGATCATCGACGTGTTCCCGGCCGCCGAGAAGGACATGGTCCGGTCCATGCTGTCGGAGTCGATCCGCGCCGTCATCTCGCAGGCCCTGATGAAGCGCAAGGACGGCACCGGCCGGATCGCCGCCCACGAGATCATGATCGGCACCCCGGCCATCCGCAACCTGATCCGCGAGAACAAGGTGGCGCAGATGTATTCCTCCATCCAGACCGGCCAGGCCCTGGGCATGCAGACCCTGGACCAGTGCCTGACCGACCTGGTGCGGCGCAACTACGTGGCCCCGGAAGAGGCCCGTACCGCCGCCGTCAACAAGGACCTGTTCAGATGAGTAATGGCGAGAACCCCATTGCCGGCTGGCTGCACACCATGGTGCAGCGCAAGGCCTCCGACCTGTTCCTGACCGCCGGCTTCCCGCCCGCCCTCAAGGTGGACGGCAAGGTGGTGCAATTGGAGGGCAACAAGCTGTCCGCCGCCGAAACCCATTCCCTGGCGCGTTCCGTGATGACGGACAAGCAGTGGAGCGGTTTCATGAACACCAAGGAGGCGAACTTCGCCATCTTCGATCCGGCCGTCGGACGTTTCCGGGTCAGCGCGTTCATGCAGCAGAATTGCACCGGCATCGTGTTCCGGGTCATCAACACCCAGATTCCGGATATCGCCGACCTGCACCTGCCGCCCATCCTCAAGGACATCGCCATGATGCCGCGCGGCCTGGTCCTCATGGTCGGCGCCACCGGCAGCGGCAAGTCGACCTCGCTGGCGGCCATGATCGGCTACCGCAACCAGCGCCGGGCCGACCACATCCTCACCGTCGAGGATCCGATCGAATTCGTGCACCAGCACGGCCAGAGCATCATCACCCAGCGCGAGGTCGGCACCGACACCGACGACTGGCATACCGCCCTGAAGAACTCCCTGCGCCAGGCCCCCGACGTGATCCTGATCGGCGAGATCCGCGAACGTTCGATCATGGAATTCGCCATGTCCTACGCCGAGACCGGTCACCTCTGCCTGTCCACCCTGCACGCCAACAACGCCAACCAGGCCCTGGAGCGCATCCTCAGCATGTTCCCCCTGGAGCGGCGCGAGCAACTGCTGCTCGACCTGTCGATGAACCTGCGCGGCATCGTGTCCCAGCGCCTGATCCCGCGTGCCGACGGCAAGGGCCGCATCCCGGCGGTCGAGGTTCTGCTCGGCACGCCGCTGATCTCGGACATGATCCAGAAGAACCGCCTGGACGAGATCAAGGAACTGATGTCGCGTTCACGCGACCTCGGCATGCAGACCTTCGACCAGTCCCTGTTCGATCTCTACGCGGCCGGCGCCATCACCCTGGAAGACGCCCTGCGCAACGCCGATTCCTACAACGACCTGCGCCTGCGCATCAAGCTGCACGGCAAGGAAGAAGACCTCGACACCTTCAAGACGCCGGGCCAGCTCGGCATGATCTAGCCGCCTGTCGGGCGGGGCACGCCCCGCCCGCCGCATCAAATCGTCTTGTCCAGCCAGCCGCGCACCTGCTCCAGGAGCGCGGCATCCTTGCCCTCGTAGAAGTGATCGGCGCCCGGCAGCACGACCTGGGCCGAGCCCTTCTGCTTCAAACCGGCCTTGCGCTTGCCGGCGTTGTCGAGCACGTGGCCCATGTCGTTCTGGCCGTACACGTCGAGGACGGGCAGCTTCAGCTTGGCCATGTCCGGCGCCGCCGGCACGCTGAGGGCGACCCAGGCCGCGACCGGTGCGTCCGGCGTCCGGCTCAGGTAGTGGTAGGTCATCTTGGTGCCCAGGCTGTGGGCCACGATGGCCACCTTGGCGTAGCCCTTGTCCTTGAGGAACTGGACCGCCAGGCGCAGGCGCTCAGCCGCCTCGTCGAAGGTGGGCGGATAGTCGTCGACCTTGGCATCGACCTTGAGCACCGGCATCTGCACCGACAGGGTGGCGTAGCCGGCCTCCGGCAACTGCTGGCGCAGGATGCCGATCACTCCCCAGTCGGGATGCACGCCGATGCCGTGCACCACCACCAGGCCGGCCTTGGCGTTGGCCGCCGGCGTATAGAGGCCGAGGAACTTGTGGCCGTTGGCCTGGGCGAGCCAGACCGGATCGCCGACCAGTACCGAGGGCAGCACCTCGTCGGCCCATTTCTGTTCCCGCGCGTAGTCGGCGGCAAGGACGTTCAGGCTGGCCAGCAGGGCGGCCAGGGTAAGCAGGTAACGCATGGTTGATCTCCTCTCGGGGGTTACGATGTTATGAGTCCGTACAGCATGCGCAGGCCGATCAGGTAGAGCAGGCCGGCGAAAATCTTCTTCAGCCTGGCCACCGGCAGGCTGTGGGTGAGGCGGGCGCCCAGCGGGGCGGTGACCATGCTGAACAGGGCCACTCCCGCCAGCGCGGGCAGGTAGACGAAGCCGAGGCTCCAGGCCGGCATGCCGGCCGCCACCTGGCCGGACAGGGCATAGCCGGCGGCGCCGGACACGGCGATCGGGAAGCCGATCGCCGCCGAGGTGCCGATGGCCTCCTGGAAGCGCACGTTGCACCAGTTCAGGAACGGCACCGACAGGGTGCCGCCGCCGATGCCGACCCAGCTCGACACCAGGCCGATCACCGAGCCGGCCAGGGTCATGCCCGGCCAGCCGGGCAGTTCGCGCTGCGGATTGGCCTTGAAGCCGAGCAGCATCTGGGTGGCGGCATAGAACAGGAAGGCGACGAAGAACCAGCGCAGGCCGCGGTCCGGCAGCCAGGCGGCGACGATGGCGCCGGCCAGGGTGCCGAGGACGATGCCGGGGGCGATCCGGCGCACCGCCGGCCAGCGCACCGCGCCGTGGCCGTGATGGGCGCGCAGGCTGGCGATGGAGGTGAGCACGATCACCGCCAGGGAGGTGCCCAGCGCCATGTGGATGTTGTACTCGGCCGGGAAGCCCTGGGCGGCGTAGATCCAGGACAGCACCGGCACCAGGACGAGGCCGCCGCCGACACCGAGCAGGCCGGCGACGAAGCCGGACACCAGGCCGAGGGCGAGGTAGGCGACGAGGAAGGTCACAGCCTGGCCAGGATGAAATTCCACTCGTCCGGGTCGACCGGGGTGATCGACAGCCGGTTGCCCTTGGCCAGGATGCGCATGTCGGCGAGCTCCGGATGCGCGCGGATCTCGGCCAGCGGCATCAGCCGGGTCTTCTTCACGATCTTCACGTCGACGTTGAACCAGCGCGGGTTGTCCGGGGTCGCCTTGGCGTCGAAATACTTGCCCTCGGGCTCGAACTGGCTGGCGTCCGGATAGGCCAGCCTGGCCACCTCGGCGAGGCCGGCGATGCCCGGCTCGGCGCAGGTCGAGTGATAGAACAGGACGCCGTCGCCCACCTTCATCTGGTCGCGCATGAAGTTGCGCGCCTGGTAGTTGCGCACCCCGAACCAGGCCACGAAGCCGTCGCGCGCCAGGTCGTCGATGCTGTATTCGGAAGGTTCGCTCTTCATCAGCCAGTACCGCATCCGCCACTCTCCAATCTATAATCCGACAAAATCTATCGGATATTCTGCCATGCCTGATTTCGATCTGGACAGCATTGTCGGGGCAGTCCGGCAAAACTGCCACATCTCGGACGCCCAGTTCGCCGGCGACCTGACCCTGTGCACCTTCCTGCTCAAGATGCGCGAGCTGTACCGCTGGGAACACGCCATCCCGCTCACCCGCGAGATGCCCAGGAGCGAGGTGGGCGACTGGGTGAACGCGCGCGGCCAGCTCAGGGACGGCCTGGAGAATGCCGACTACCTGCCGGTCCCGCTGGCGGCCGTGCTTGAAAGGAAAAGGGTCTCGATATTGGCCCCTAGTGTAAAGCTCACCGAGGCACTGACGCTGTCATAGCCTTGGCCGGCCGCCTCGATGACCGCGT
>JAAXVP010000332.1 GCA_013335435.1 Thiobacillus sp.
CTTGAGGGCGAGGGGCAGGGGGTGAGGGGTACAATTTAAGGAAACCTCATGCTCAAACAAACCCCGCTCAACGCCAAGCACCGCGAGGCCAACGCCAAGCTGGTCGACTTCTCCGGCTGGGAGATGCCGATCCACTACGGCTCCCAGATCGAGGAGCACCATGCCGTGCGCAACGATGCCGGCATGTTCGACGTCTCCCACATGCTGCCGGTCGACATCAAGGGCGAAGGCGCGCGCGCCTTCCTCAGGAAGCTCCTGGCCAACAACGTCGACAAGCTCCAGACCACCGGCAAGGCGCTCTATTCCTGCATGCTGCACGAAGGCGGCGGGGTGGTGGACGACCTCATCGTCTACTTCATGACCGAGACCTGGTTCCGCATCGTGGTCAACGCCGGTTGCGCCGAGAAGGACATCGCCTGGATGGAGACCCAGCGCAACCAGTACGCCCCCGGCCTGCAGATCATCCCCTGCCGCGACCTGGCCATGATCGCCATCCAGGGCCCCAAGGCGGCGGCGAAGTTCTGGCAATCGCTGCCCGGCAGCGAGGGCCCGACCAAGCCGATGAAGCCGTTCACCGCCATCGTCATCGGCACCATGTTCGTCGCACGCACCGGCTACACCGGCGAGGACGGCTTCGAGATCATGCTGCCGGCCAAGGCCGCGCCCTACATGTGGCAGGCCATGCTGGAGGCGGGCGTCAAGCCGATCGGCCTGGGCGCCCGCGACACCCTGCGCCTGGAGGCCGGCATGAACCTGTTCGGCCAGGACATGGACGAAAAGGTGACGCCCCTGGAGTCCGGCCTGGCCTGGACCGTGGACCTGAAGTCCGAGCGCGACTTCATCGGCAAGGACGCGTTGTTGCGCCTGCCGCGCGACAAGCAGTTGGTCGGCCTGGTCCTGGAGGATCGCGGCGTCCTGCGCGGCCACCAGCAGGTATTTACTGCCCGCGGTGCCGGCGAGGTGACCAGCGGTACCTTCTCGCCGACCCTGAACGTCGGCATCGCCCTGGCCCGCGTACCGGTCGGCGTCGAGGTCGGCGACACGGTCGAAGTGGCGATCCGCGACAAGAAATTGAAGGCACGGGTGGTGAAATACCCCTTCGTGCGTAACGGCAAGGCATTGGTATAAGGAGAAATCATGAGCATCCCCGCCGATCTGAAGTACACCAAGTCCCACGAGTGGGTCCGCCTGGAGGCCGACGGCACGGTCGCCGTGGGCATCACCGACCACGCCCAGGAACTCCTGGGCGACATGGTCTTCGTCGAGAACCCGGTCCTGGGCCGGCAACTGAATGCCGGCGAGGAATGCGCCGTGGTCGAGTCGGTCAAGGCCGCCTCCGACGTCTACGCGCCCATCGCCGGCGAGGTGATCGCCGCCAACGAGGAACTGGAGGCCAGCCCCGACCTGCTCAACAAGGATCCCTACGGCGCCTGGATGTTCAAGGTCAAGCCGGCCGATGCCGGCGACCTGGCCGGCCTGATGGACAGTGCCGCCTACGGCACCCATGTCGAGTCCGAAGCGCATTAATGGCAGTGACAGAGTGACGGGTGACAAAGTGACAAAAACCAGTCGCCGTCCCTCGCTCTTCTGTCACTCGTAACTTTGTCACTTTGTCACTGAAATAAAATGCCTTTTATCCCCCACACCGATCAAGATGTCGCCGAAATGCTGGCCAGCATCGGCGCCGCCGACATCGAGGCCCTGTTCGACGAAATCCCGGCCGGCCTGCGTTGCGCGGGCCTGGCGGGCATTCCCGATGGCGAGTCCGAGATGGCGGTCACCCGGCGCGCCCATGAACTGGCGGCCCAGGACGGCTTCTATCTCAACTTCATCGGCGCCGGCGCCTACGAGCACCATATCCCGGCGGCGGTCTGGCAACTGGCAGGCCGGGGGGAATACTACACGGCGTATACCCCCTACCAGGCCGAGGCCAGCCAGGGCACCCTGCAATTGATCTACGAATACCAGACCATGATCACCCGGCTGACCGGTCTGGACGTGTCGAACGCCTCCCTCTACGACGGCGCGACCGCCTTGGGTGAAGCGGTGCTGATGGCGGTGCGGGCAGGCAAGGCCAATGTCCGCCGGATCCTGGTGCCGGCCACCGTACACCCGCGCTACCGCGCCGTGGCCCAGGCCATGGTGAAGAGCCAGGGCATCGAACTGGTGACCGTGCCCTACGACCCGGAAACCGGTACCACCCGGGTTGCCGACCTGCCCGACGGTGCCGCCGCCGCCCTGGTGATCCCGCAGCCCAACTTCTTCGGCGTCCTGGAACCGGTCGATGCCCTGACCGACTGGGCGCACGACCACAACATGCTGGCCATCGCGGTGGCCAACCCGATGTCCCTGGCCTTGTTGAAGGCGCCGGGCAGTTGGGGCGGCAAGGGCGCCGACATCTGCGTCGGCGACGGCCAGCCGCTCGGCATCCCGCTGTCCTCGGGCGGACCGTACTTCGGCTTCATGACCTGCCGCCAGGCCCTGGTGCGCCAGATGCCCGGCCGCATCGTCGGCGCCACCGTCGACAAGGACGGCAAGCGCGGCTACGTGCTCACCCTGCAGGCGCGCGAGCAGCATATCCGGCGCGCCAAGGCGACCTCCAACATCTGCTCCAACCAGGGCCTGATGGTGGCCGCGGCGACCATGCACATGGCCCTGATCGGCCCCCAGGGGCTGCGGGACGTCGCCCAGGCCAGCCATGCCAACACCCGCGCCCTGCTCGACAGCCTGACCGCCATCCCGAATGTGCAGCGTGCCTTCACCGGCCCGTTCTTCCACGAGGCGGCGATCCGCATCGAGGGCGATGTCGAGGCGGTCCTGCGTGCCCTGCGTGCCCAGGGCATCCTGGGCGGCTACGCGGTCGGCCGCGACTATCCGGAACTGGCCGACACCATCCTGTTCTGCGCCACCGAGACCAAGACGGCTGGCGATCTGGAGCGCTATGGACAACAATTGGAGCGCATCCTGAGCAAACGGCGCGAAGCCCCACCCTGCGCCTACAAGTCCTGAAATCAAACAGAGGAGAAGCGAATGTCCACCACCGTAACCCTGTCTGGCGAACCCGTTAACGTCGGCGGCGACTTCCCGCGCCCGGGCGACAAGGCGCCCAGCTTCATGCTGGTCGACAAGGACCTGAAGGATGTTTCCCTGTCGAACTACTTCGGCAAGCGCAAGATCCTCAACATCGTGCCCAGCCTGGACACCCCGGTCTGCCAGGCCTCGGCCCGCGTGTTCAACGCCGAGGCGGCCACCCTGCCCAATACCGTGGTGCTGGTCATCTCGGCCGACCTGCCGTTCGCCCAGGCCCGCTACTGCGGCGCCGAAGGCCTGAACAACGTGATCACCCTGTCGACCATGCGCGGCCGCGACTTCCACAAGCAGTACGGCGTCATGATCATGGACCCGCCGCTCTCCGGCCTGCTTGCCCGCGCCGTCGTCGTCCTGGACGAAAACGACCGCGTGGTCTACTCGCAGATGGTCCCCGAGATCACCCACGAGCCCAATTACGAGGCTGCCCTGGCGGCCGCGCGGGGCGAATGACATAGGTTTTCCATGCTGATATTCGAACACTCCCGCCCGGCCCGCCGGGCCGGCGC
>JAAXVP010000333.1 GCA_013335435.1 Thiobacillus sp.
CCCCCGGCCCCTCTCCCCCAAGGGGCGAGGGGACTACGTCAGCTCGATCCAGACCGGCTGGTGATCCGAGGCCATCGTCTCGGTGTCGACGTGGTGCGCCCGCAGCCTGGGCGCCAGGTCATCGGTGAGGTAGACGAAATCGAAGCAGCAGGCCCGGTCGACCCAGTCGACCTTGTGGATGCCGACCGTCGGGGCATGCGGCGCTTCGCCGTGCAGGACCGACCAGCTATCGCGCCAGTCGACCGTGCCGTCGCCATAGGCCGCCAGCATGCGCGCCCGCTCGGCCGCCTCCGCCGGGTAGTTCATGTCGCCGCACAGGATGGCCGCGGCCGGGCGCTCGAACACCTCGAAGCTGCCTCCCGTCTCGCCCTTGCCCATCCTGGGCTGGCGGGCATGGCCGCAGGCCTCGGCGTGCAGGCGCCGGATGGCGTCGATCTGCGCCTCGCGCTGGCGACGCGAGTAGTACTCCAGGTGGGTGGTCATGACCCGCAGCGGGCCGAACTCGGCTTGCACCACCGCCTCGACCAGGACACGCTGCATCGAAGGCGCGGCAGGATCGCTCGGCCAGGGTAGCAGGTGGCGCCAGACCTGGCCGACCGGCAGGCGGCTGAAGATGGCGTTGCCGAACAGCTTGCGGCCACCCTGGCCATCGGGGAGATCGGTAGCGGGAGCGTAGATCGGCGTGTAACCGGGCAGGCCGGCGGCCAGGATGGCCATCTCGTCCTCGCCCGCGCTGCCGGGCAGGCCGGGGAAGTTGACCGCCACCTCCTGCAGGCAGATGACGTCGAACGCCGCCATGGCGCGGATTTCAGCCAGGATGCGGGCGAGGTCGACCCGCCCGTCCATGCCGCGCCCCCACTGGATGTTCCAGGTGAGCAGCTTCAGAGTTCGTCATACCCGCGCAGGCGGGTATCCAGTGATTTCATGAACTGGGTTCCCGCCTGCGCGGGAACGACGAATCCACGGACAGCCATCAACGGAAGTGGTGGATGTCCTGGCCGAGCATCTCCGGGGTCACCAGGGTGACGCCCTTGTCGCTGACGAAGAAACGCTTCTTGTCGGCCTCCGGATTGATGCCGATGGTGGTGCCGTTGGGAATGTTGCAGCCCTTGTCGATGACCACGTTCTTGAGCACCACGCCCTGGCCGATGCGCGTGTCCGGCAGGACCACGGCGCGTTCCAGGTAGCTGCCCTCGCGCACGTGGACGTTGGAAAACAGCATCGACTGGCGCACCACGGCGCCGCTGATGATGCAGCCGCCGGAAACCATGGAGTCGACCGCCATGCCGCGCCGGTCGTCGGCATCGAACACGAACTTGGCCGGCGGCAGTTGTTCCTGGTGGGTCCAGATCGGCCATTCGCGGTCGTACAGATTGAGATCGGGCGTGACCCTGGACAGGTCCAGGTTGGCTTCCCAGTAGGCGTCGACGGTACCGACGTCACGCCAGTAGGGCGGCTCGGTCGGGCCATGCACGCAACTGTCGGTGAAGCTGTGGGCGGAGACCCGGTAGCCGGCCTTGAGCAGGCGCGGAATGATGTCCTTGCCGAAGTCGTGCTCGGACTTGGGATCGTCGGCATCGTAGATCAGCTGTTCGTACAGGAAGGCGGCGTTGAACACGTAGATGCCCATCGAACACAGGGCGACGCCGGGCTTGCCGGGCATTTCGTTGGGCTGGGCGGGCTTCTCGGCGAACTCGATGACCCGGTGTTCTGCATCCACGGTCATCACGCCGAAGGCGCCGGCCGCTTCTTCCACCGCCACCTCGATACAGGCCACCGTCATGTCGGCGCCGGTGCGGGCGTGGTGGGCCAGCATCTCACCGTAGTCCATCTTGTAGACGTGGTCGCCGGCCAGGACCAGGACGTATTCCGGCTTGTGGATGCGCAGGATGTCGAGGTTCTGGTAGATGGCATCGGCGGTGCCGCGGTACCAGGTGTCCTCGTCGACCCGTTGCGAGGCCGGGTGCAGCTCGACGAATTCGTTGAACTCGCCGCGCAGGAAACCCCAACCGCGCTGGATGTGCTTGATCAGGCTGTGCGCCTTGTACTGGGTGATGACACCGATCCGGCGGATACCGGAGTTCATGCAGTTCGACAACGGAAAATCGATGATGCGGAACTTGCCGCCGAACGGCACGGCCGGTTTGGCACGCCAGTCCGTGAGCTGTTTCAGGCGACTACCGCGGCCACCCGCCAGGATCAGGGCAACGGTGTTCTTGGTAAGCAGACTGACGAAACGCGGTTGTTCTTTTTGCAGCACGAGTGAATCCCTCTCATTGGTGTCTGATGGTAGGTTTTACCTATAGTGTAAATATAGTATGCGATCAAGAGGTCCGAAATTTAGCGGCCTTGCGGCTCTTGGCGGATAATGCTACCGACATCACATGACAAAGAACATCGGCAATTCCATGCATATATCAAGTATCGAACGCCTGCTTACCGCCCGCCACCACGATCCGTTCAGCGTGCTGGGCCTGCATTCGGACCATGGCAAGCCGGTCCTGCGGGTGTTGCGCCCGCACGCCGAGGCGGTCACCCTGCTCACGGCCGATGGCGAGGCGAAGCTGACCCGCGTCGACGCGCGCGGCCTGTACGAATGGCATGGCTTGCACGCGCCGCACAAGCCGGTTCGCCTGCGCATCCGCGAGGACGGCCGCGACTTCGAGGTCGTCGATCCCTATGCCTTCATGCCGGTCCTGTCCGACCAGGAGATCTACCTGTTCGGCGAAGGTCGCCTGCTCGAGGCCTACGACACCCTGGGCGCCCACCCGGTCGTGCACGAAGGCGTCGAAGGCGTCCGTTTCGCGGTCTGGGCGCCGAGCGCCGAACGCGTCTCGGTGGTCGGCGGCTTCAACCGCTGGGACGGTCGCGTCCACATGATGCGGGTACGCGGCGGTTCCGGGTTGTGGGAGCTGTTCATCCCCGGCCTGAAGCCGGGCGACCTGTACAAGTACGAGATCCGCAACCGTGACAGCGGCGCCATCGTGGTCAAGACCGACCCCTACGGCCAGCGCTTCGAGAAACGACCGGGCACCGCCACCGTGGTGCCGAGCCCGAGCCGCCACGAATGGGGCGACGCCGACTGGCTGCGTGGCCGCGCCGAGGCCGACTGGCTGCACGCGCCGATGAACATCTACGAGATCCACGCCGGTTCCTGGCGCCGCCATCCGGACGGCCGGGTCTACAACTACCGCGAACTGGCCGACGCCCTGGTGCCTTACGTCAAGGACATGGGCTACACCCACATCGAGTTCCTGCCCATCACCGAGCACCCGCTGGACGAATCCTGGGGCTACCAGACCACCGGCTACTTCGCCCCCAGCTCGCGCTTCGGCGACCCGGACGACCTGAAATACCTGATCGACGCCTGCCACCGCGCCGGCATCGGCGCCATCCTCGACTGGGTGCCCGGCCACTTCCCGATGGACGCCTGGGCCCTGGCCCGCTTCGACGGCTCGGCCCTGTACGAACACGAAGACCCGCGCCTGGGCGTGCACCAGGACTGGGGCACCCACATCTTCAACTACGGCCGCAACGAGGTGAAAGGCTTCCTGCTCGCCAGCGCCGACCACTGGCTGCGTGAATACCACTTCGAC
>JAAXVP010000334.1 GCA_013335435.1 Thiobacillus sp.
CAGCGGCAGCAGCCTTGGGCGCGGCGGCCTTCTTGGCGGCAGCGGGCTTGGCAGCGGCAGCAGCCTTGGGCGCAGCGGCCTTCTTGGCGGCGGGCTTGGCAGCGGCAGCAGCCTTGGGCGCGGCGGCCTTCTTGGCGGCGGGCTTGGCGGGGGCGGTCACGGCCGGGGCGGCCGTGGCTTCAGCGGCGGCGGGCTTTGCGGCCTTGGCCTTGGTTGTGGACTTGGCGGTGGATTTAGCAGCGGGCATGTCACACTCCTTTGGTTTGTTAGGCCGGAAAGCCTTGTCCCTCAATGGGTTCCACGCGTTATTGCGTGTTGAACATCATTCTAGAGCAAAAAAATCTTAATACTGCAAGGGTGTGTGAGCATTTTTGATCTAAGTACTTTCCCGTGTTGTCAGCGCGGGACGATCTCGTCCCGGTACAAATCCGCCAAACGCTCTCTGCGCCGGGCTTCCAGCGCTTCGCCGCCGCGCACGAGAACCTCCGCCGCACGCGGTCGCGTGTTGTAGTTGGAACTCATGCTCATGCCGTACGCGCCGGCTGAAAGCAAGGCCAGAAGGTCGTTCTCGGCCAATGCGAGGTCGCGTTCGTGGGCCAGGAAGTCGCCGCTTTCGCATACCGGGCCGACGATCTCGTAGCGGCGCGGCTCGCCCGCGCGCTCACGCACCGGCTGGACGTCGTGCCAGGCGTCGTAGAGCGAGGGCCGCATGAGGTCGTTCATCGCGGCGTCGACGATGGCGAAATCCTTGGCCTCGCCGTGCTTGAGGTATTCCACCTTGGTGAGCAGCAGGCCGGCGTTGGCAACCAGGGAGCGGCCGGGTTCCAGAATCAGCTTCTGGGGCCGGTCGCCCAGGCGCTTAAGCAGCACCTCGGCGTACTCCGACATGGTCGGCGGGGTCTCGTCCTTGTAGCGCACGCCGAGGCCGCCGCCGAGGTCGATGTGATGCAGGACGATGCCGTCCGCGGCCAGGCGGTCGACCAGGTCGAGCACCTTGTCGAGGGCCTCGCCGAAGGGCGACGACTCGGTCAGCTGCGAACCGATGTGGCAGTCGATGCCGACCACGCGCAGGTTGGCGAGACCGGCGGCTTCGCGGTACAGGCGCGGCGCCTCGTCGTAGGCGATGCCGAACTTGTTTTCCTTGAGGCCGGTGGCGATGTAGGGATGGGTCTTGGCATCGACGTTGGGGTTGACCCGGAAACTCACCGGCGCGGTCTTGCCGAGCCGGCCGGCGACCGCGTTCAGGCGCGCCAGCTCGCTTTCCGATTCGACGTTGAAGCACTGGATGCCGGCATCGAGCGCCGCCGCCATCTCGGCCGCGGTCTTGCCGACGCCGGAGAACACCACCTTGCCGGGGTCGCCGCCGGCGGCCAGGACGCGCGCCAGTTCACCGCCGGAGACGATGTCGAAGCCGGCGCCCAACCCGGCGAACAGGTTCAGGATGGCCAGGCTGGAGTTGGCCTTCACGGCGTAGCAGATCAGGTGGTCGTGGCCGGCGAAGGCCTGGTCGTAGGCGCGGAAGGCCTCGGACAGGGCGGTGCTGGAGTAGACGTAGGTGGGCGTGCCGAAGTCGCGGGCGATGGCCTCCAGGGCCACGTCCTCGCAATGGAGCAGGCCGTCGCGGCGGGTAAACGGATTCATTTCGTGCTTTGCTGGGTCTGGGTGGGCTGGCCCTGGTCGGGCAGGGTGAGCGCGCCTTTCTTGCCGCAGCCGAAAAGGAGCGGAATGGCGATCAATAAGGTTGCGATCAGGCGCATGATGAATACGGCTAGAATTGGATTGAGAAAAGTCTATCACGCGCGAGGAAGGCGAATGACAGAGAGCGAATACCTGGGCCTCACCGAGGAGTTGTTCCGCGGCCTGGAGCAGGATCTTGAGGCGGCGGACCTGGATTACGAACTGGCGCCGGGCGGCATTCTGGAGGTCGAGTTCGACGACGGTTCCAAGATCGTCGTCAACCGGCAGATGCCCATGCGCGAAGTCTGGGTGGCGGCAAAGAGCGGCGGTTTCCATTATCGCTGGCAGGACGGCCGGTGGGTCGATACCCGGAGCGGCGACGAACTGTACGCCGCCTTGTCCGGGATGGCGTCCGGCCAGGCCGGCCGGACGGTTACGCTGGGGGCCTGATCATGAACGACGACGTCTGGGCGGAATACCGCGGCCTGCTGGCCGATCTGCTCGGCACCGACGATCTGGAGCCGCTGCTCGAACGCGCGGTGCCGTTCGCGCTCGGCGTCGGCCAGGTGCTGCTGAAGGACAGCGAGCCGACCGACTCGATGTACCTGGTGCTCGATGGCCGTCTCGAAGTGCACGTCGAACTGGATGGGCACACCATCCGCCTGGGCGAGATCGAAACCGGCAACTGGGTCGGCGAGGTCGCCTACTACACCCGTTGCGATACCTCCTGTTCCACCGTGATCGCCTTGCAGAGCAGTACCCTGCTGCGCCTGCCGTTCGTAGCTTACACCGACCTGATCCGCAGCCAGGCCGAGGTGGCCTGCCGACTCAGCCATGTCCTGATCGCCATGCAGGTGCAGCGCCTGCGCGCGACCGTGAACGATCCGGTGCTGGACCCGGAAGGCCGCTTGCTGATGCTCGGCGACCTGTCCATCCCGATCGACCAGCAGCCGCACCATCATGGCGGTCTGCTCGATTTCATCCGCAAACTGATGGGGATGCGCTGATGCTGCTGAAACGCTATCTGAGCACCTTGCCGGGCTTCGCCTTCATGACCGACGAGGATGTCGACCATGTCGCCAGCGCGATGAAGGTGGAGGAATACCCGGACGGCCACGTCTTCCTCTACCAGGACAAGCCGGCGCATGCCTTCTACCTGCTGCTCGAAGGCGTGGTGAAGGTCGGCTATTACGGGCGCATGAACCGCTATTACGGGGTGCGCACCATGAAGCCGGGCGAGTTCTTCGGCGGCCTGTCACTGGTCGACAGCAAGCCGGTGATGGCCAACTACAGCGCCGACGGCGTGGTGAAGGTGGCGAGCATGCCGCTGTCGGCGTTCCTGCTCCTGTACCAGCCGAATTCGGCGATCGGTTGCCACTTCCAGCACGTCATCGCCAACCACCTGGCCTGGGATCTGAAGGCACGTCATCTGTCCCTGCGCGACCTGCTCGGCAAGATGTATCCGGAAGGTTAAAGCCGCTCGCGCGCCCTTCTGATCGCGGCCCGTACCTGGGCCGGGGCGGTGCCGCCGATGTGGTCGCGGCTGGCCAGGGAGCCCTCCACGGTGAGCACCTCGAAGACATCCTCGTCGACCAGGGGCGAGAATTCGCGCAGTTCTTCCAGGGATAGTTGCGGCAGGTCGCGGCCGGTGGTCTCGGCGATGCGCACCGCCTTGGCCACGGCGCCGTGGGCATCGCGGAAGGGCAGGCCCTTCTTGACCAGGTAGTCGGCCAGGTCGGTGGCGGTGGCGTAGCCCTGGGTCAGGGCGGCGCGCATGTTGGCGGTGCGCACGCCGTGTTCCTTGACCGACAGGCCGGCCAGCATGTCGGCGTAGATGCGCAGGGTGTCGACCACGGTGTCGACGGTGTCGAACAGCGGCTCCTTGTCCTCCTGGTTGTCCTTGTTGTAGGCCAGGGGC
>JAAXVP010000335.1 GCA_013335435.1 Thiobacillus sp.
TAGACGACCGGCGGAGGCGCGGCATAAACCGGCGCCGGAGCGTAATACGAAGAACGGCCCCGGTCCCACCCGTGGTGACGATGATGATGATGACGATGGTGCCCGTCGCGCCATTCACCCCGTCCCTGGCCACGTCCCTCTCCGCCGTGGGCGCTGGCCGACAGGGAAAGGCCCAGGCCCAGGGTGCCGATCAGGGCGGCGGCAATCAATTGGCGGGTGGTTCGCATGTTCCTCTCCTCATGGGCCCCGGTCGGGGCGCTGCTTGATTCGAGGATAGCCGCAGGCCAGCCGCGGCGGGATACCGCTTTGTAAGCAAACCTTGAACAAGCGCCGCCGGCTTTCACTGCAAAAGCCGGTTGCAACAGGGCTTGTGCGCCCGGACCAAGCCCCTCAGCCCGGATGGCTGCTTACATTTAGCGACGCGATATGCCGCTCTCCGCCTGGTGAGCGGCAATCAGGGTCTGCCGCCAGCGGTCGATGGACGCCGCGAGGGCATCCCGGACGACCGGCTTGACCACGTAATCATTCATGCCGGCGGCGAGGGCCTCATTGCGCTCCTCCGTCATGGCATCGGCACTCACCCCGATGATGTAGGCCGTGTTGCCGGAAGCCCTCAGCGCACGCGTGGCTTCCAGCCCGTCCATGCGCGGCATGCGGGCGTCCATGAAGATCAGTTCGTAGTTCGATTCGGCACAGTGGGCGACCGCCTCCTCGCCGTTTTCGGCAAAGTCCAGATCGCGGGCGCCAAAACGTTCGAGCATGCGACCGATGACAGTGCGGTTGATCGGATTGTCCTCGACGACCAGGATGCGGGTGTTCTGGCGCAAAATTGCGCGCGGCGCATCGACGGGGCGCCCTTCTTCACTCACCCCGGTTTCCAGTTCGGCGGTAAACCAGAAGCGCGAACCGACACCCTCCTCGCTGTCCACACCGATCTCGCCGTTCATCAGCTCACACAGCATGCGGCTGATCGCCAGCCCCAGGCCGGTACCGCCATAGCGGCGGGTGGTGGACATGTCGGCCTGCTCGAAGGGCGTGAAGATGTGCCGGCACTTGTCCTGCGCGATCCCGATGCCGGTGTCGCTGACGGTCACCCGCAGGCTGACCCGGCCGGGGCTCAGCGGCACCATGTCCACATGCACACCAACCTGCCCGGTGGACGTAAATTTGAAGGCATTGCCGACCAGGTTGAGGAGGATCTGGCGCAGCCGGGTGGGGTCGCCCATCAGCACGCGGGGCACGCTGTCGGCCACGCTGGTGCTGAAACCCAGGCTCTTTTCGGCAGCCTTCTGGTGGAACAGCTTTTCCACGTCGGCCACCAGCAGGCGCAAGTCGAAGCCGATGTTTTCGAGGGTCATCTTGCGGGCTTCGATCTTCGAGTAGTCGAGGATGTCGTTGATGATCCCGAGCAGTGCTTCGCCGCTGGTCTGGATGGTGGAGATGTATTCCCACTGCTCCGCCGTGTGGGGGGCCATTTCGAGCAGTTGGGCCATGCCGATGATGCCGTTCATCGGGGTACGTATCTCGTGGGACATCATCGCCAGGAAATCGCTCTTGGCCCGGTTGGCCGAATTGGCGGCGTCGCGGGCGGCGATCAAGGCCTGCTCGGCCTTGTAGCGCTCGGTCACGTCGGTGATGCAGAAAACCCGGCCGATCACCTGCTCGTCATGACGAGCCGGACGCGAGCTGGCCTCGAAGATGCGTCCGTCCCGCAGGGGCAGGACTTCGAAGGTTTCCCTGAGGTCCTGGCCGTGGCCGGTGAGCAATCCCTGCAGCACCGCCGGCTCCTCCACGGCCGCCACCATGTGTTCGAGCAGCGCGCCGTCATCGTGACGGGTCAAGAGTTCTTCAGGCAGTTGCCACAGGCGCGCCAGGCGACGGTTCATGTTGACCACGCGACCGTCCCGGTCGAGCACCAGGATGCCGTCGGCGGTGGCTTCGAGGGTCGCCCGCAGGCGTGAGGCCATGAGTGCCAGTTCATCCTCGGCCCGCTGCTGGGCGCCGATGTCGGTGGCGCGTATCAGCACGCCCTGGGCAATCCGGCGCACCGACTTGCTGGCCGCCAGCAGGCTGCCGTCGGCGCGCCGGTACAGGCCTTCCATGACCTGCTCTTCGATGGCGCCCCCACCGCGGACTTCTTCCCAGAAGAACACGTCGGCCAGCGCGCATTCGATGTCGGTGATGGTCATGCCGGTCAGGTCTTCGACCGGATAGCCCAGCATGCTGCACGCGGCCGGATTGGCAGCGAGAATGGCGAGGCTGTCAGGTGCCACCAGCAACAGGATCTCCTCGGCGGCGGCGAGCAGCGCCTCCTGGTAGATGGATTTCATGACTGGGGCGCCTTCCGCGAATCGGCGTCGAAGTAGTAAGTCACCCGTTTGCGCGGGCTGAGGTATTCATACACCTCGGGTGGCAGTTGAATCGGGCGCAGGGCCTTGGCGATGTTGATGTCGGGCTCCTGCTCCAGATCGAGCATGATCGCCTCGTCCTTGGGAATGTCCGGATCGAAGACAGTGACCCACGGACGCAGGGGCTTGGCCGGATTGACCGACGAAACCAGGGCGACGGCGTCGTTGGAGAGCTTCACCACGGTGCCCGGCGGATACACGCCGAGGCAGCGGATCATGACCTGCAGGGCCTTGACGTCGAACTTGGCACGACGCTGGGCGAACATCAGCGACAAGGCCTCGTGGGGCGTCATGGCCTTGGCCAGATCGGCCGGATTGCACAGGTTGTCGTAGTAATTGACGAGGGACACGATGCGCGCCAGCGGATCGATCTGGTCGCCCTTGAGCTTGCCGGGATAGCCGCTGCCGTCGGCCAGTTCGTGATGCTGGGCGATGATGCGCAGCACCGGTTCGGACAGGCCGATCTGCTTGCCCAGACGCACGCCATACTCGCAGTGCAATTGCCGCAGGTTGCGCTCCGGCACGGTGAGTTCCTGGCGCGGGCGGGCGATGCGGTCGGGAATATCGGCCAGGCCAATGTCGTGAAGCAGCGCGCCGACGCCCAGCAACTGGCAGTGGGGCCGGGGAAACCCCAGCTCCTTGGCCAGCATCATCGACAAGATGGAGGTGTTGAGGCCGTGGTAATAGGTTTCCTCGGTCCCGGCATGTTCGCCGATCACATGCAGCGCCACCTCCGGCTGATCAAGAAAGGCGACGACCATCTGGGTGACCAGTTCGTCCACCTCCTCCAGGCATTCCTTGGGACGAGCGAAAAGGTTCTTGCCGATATTGCGCATCACCCCGGCGGCCTTCACCAGGGCTTTTTCCACCTCGACCACCTGGCGCTTGCGCTGGGCCAGGCGGGCGATGCGTTCGCGCTTGCTGGCCAGGGTGGCCGACGTTGCCTCGTCCTCGACGACCGGCTCGGGTGCCGACGGCGCCTCTGCACGCGGGGCCGCCATGCCGCGCGGCTGCACATCGGAGCGGATCGCCGGGCGATACGGCAGACGTTGTCTGACCAGCGGTGAAACGATACTGAGGTGGACGACACCAGGGACGGTCGCGGGATAGGACTCCGCCCGCCCCACCTGCCGGAAGGTCCAGCCCTCGTGCAGCGTCTGGCGGGTACGTGCCGCCGCACTCG
>JAAXVP010000336.1 GCA_013335435.1 Thiobacillus sp.
CGGCGAAGACGACGGCCTTATCGGTGGCGCCGGGCAGGACGAAGCCCTCGTTATAGTCCGTGTGCTCGCCGATGAGGTTGACCCGGCCGGGCGAGACGATGAGCAGGGGTTTCCCCTGGAACTGCCTGCGGAACCTATCGGCGATCGGCGGGACCAGGGCGTTCATGCTCTCTCCTTAAGGGCTGATATTATCATCAGACGCTCGCGGAGGGGAAGGATTATCAGCGCGGGCCCGAAAAGTCAGAGCCCGAAGCTCTGCTTCTGCCGGATCTCGGCCGCCCTCTGCTCGGCCGGGGCGATGACCTCGCGCCCGATCCTCGCGGCCAGGTCCGGCTCGTCCTTGAACCGCCAGAACGGCAGGACCCAGCGGTACTTGTGGTAGTGGCCGGCGGCGACGCCCGGCTCGGTGCTCCCCTCGCCGATGGGCTGGATGGGGATGGAAGGCAGGAAATGGACGACGGCGTCGAGCGTCTCGGCGATGCGCCGGTCGCCGGTCATGTCGGCGATGACGAACCGGGACATCCGGCCGAGCGTCTTGACGATCTCGTTCTTGTCCCCCGACCCGGGCAGATGGAAGTCGAGGACGAGGGGCGAATATTCGCCCCCTCGGAGGGCCTCCTTGATGGCGGCCAGCTCCTCCGAGGCGCTGGCGTTCTGCTGGGTGGCCTGGTTGAGCTGGTTCATGGCGTTGTTGATCTGTGCCACGCCAGACGACTGTTCCTGCGAGGCGGAAGCGATTTCCTGCACGAGGTCGGACGTCTTGCGGATGGACGGGACGATCTCGTCGAGCAGGTGCCCGGCGCGCTCGGCCAGACCCACCGAATCGCCGGCCAGACCGCCGATTTCCTGCGCCGCCACTTGCGAACGCTCGGCCAGCTTGCGCACTTCGGCTGCCACCACCGCGAAGCCCTTGCCATGTTCGCCGGCGCGGGCGGCTTCGATGGCCGCGTTGAGGGCCAGCAGGTTGGTCTGGTAGGCGATGTCGTCGATGATGCCGATCTTCTGGGCGATCTTCTTCATCGCATCGACGGTGTTCTTCACCGCACCACCGCCTTCGGTGGCTTCCACCGCCGTCTTGGAGGCCAGGCTGTCGGTGACCTTGGCGTTCTCGGCGTTCTGGTTGATGGAGGCCGACATTTGCTCGACCGAAGCCGACGACTCTTCCACGCTGGCCGCCTGCTCGGAGGACGACTGGGACAGGGACTGGGCGGTGGCCGACACCTGGCCGGAGGCATTGGTCAGCGCATCGGCAGCGGTACGCACCTGGGTGATGGTGTCGGAGAGCTTGCCGACGGTGTTGTTCACCGCTTCCTTGAGGGCCTTGAAATCGCCCTGATAATCCTGCGTGATGTTCTGGGTCAGGTCGCCCTGCTCGATCGACGTCATGATGCGACGCACTTCGTTGATCGGGCCGACGATGGCATCCAGCGTGCCATTCACACCATCCACGATCTTGCGGAAATCACCCTGATGCTGACTACCGTCGGCGCGGGTTTCAAGCCGGCCGGCAATCGCCGCGGCAGACAACAGGCTGGCATCGGCCACCAGCTTGCCGACCGCGTCGATGCAGGTGTTCAGATTGTTCTTGATGGCATTGAAATCGCCGTTGTAGCTGTCGGTGATCTTGGCCGGGATGTCGCCCTTGGAAATCCGATCCACGTAGTTGGCCGCCACGTTCAGCGGGCCGATCACCGAATCGAGGGTCTGATTGACGCCTTCGACGATCTTGCGGAAGTCGCCGTGATGCTGGGCCGCATCTGCCCGCGTCGCCAGACGCCCTTCGACCGCCGCATTCGCCAGCACACCGGCATCGCTCACCAGCTTGTTCACCGCGTCGATGCAGGTGTTCAGGTTGTTCTTGATGGCATTGAAATCGCCGTTGTAGCTGTCGGTGATCTTCGGCGGAATGTCACCCTTGGAAATGCGATCCACGTAGTTGGCCGCCACGTTCAGCGGGTTGATCACCGAGTCGAGGGTCTGATTGACGCCGTCGACGATCTGGCGGAAATCGCCCTGGTGCTTGCTGGCGTCGGCGCGGGTGGACAGACGGCCATCGACCGCGGCCTTGGCGAGCAGCATGGCATCCGAGGACATGGCCTTGACCGCGCTCTGGATCGCTTCGACAGCCTGCACCACCTGCCCCATCTCATCCTTGGCATCGCTCTTGAGCGTGAAGTCAAAGTCGCCGGCAGCCATTTTCTTGGCAGCATCCACCACCTGATTGACCGGCCGGGTGATGCTGCGGGTCAGCCACAGGGCAAACAGCGCGGCGAGCACGAAGGCCACCGAAGCCAGGGTAATGACCAGACTGCGCGAGGAACTCGCCAGCTCGACGGCATGCACGCCGGCCTTCTTGGCACCATCGATCTGGAAGGCGGAAAATTCCGCCAGGACGGCGTTATATACACCGGCAACTTCGGTGTACTCGCCAAACAGGATCTGGGTCGCCTTCTCCTGGTTGTACTGGGAAGACGAGGTATCTGCGACCAGGAGCAACTTGTCCGTCACCGCGTTGTACTTGCCACGGGCCTCGGTCGCCTTGGCGAGAATCGCCTTGCCCTTTTCCGTCTGCACCAGCGGCGCGACCTGTTGGTAGATCTCGCTGTTGCGGCTGCGCGCCTTGGCAATTGCCTCCAGTTGCTGCTTCTCGATGCCTTTGTCGGTGGTCATGATCATGTTCCGCACGCCCCGGCCGACAAGCTGAACGTTGAATGCGAGCTCGTCGGACAGCACGATCTTGGGAATTCGCCCCTCCGCCAGCTCGTCAATGCCGGCGTTGAGTTCGTTAATGCGCGTGATCGACAGGATCGAGATCGCCGCCAGCATCAACAGTACAAAGGCGAAGCCGAGCCCGAGGCGCACGCCGATCTTCAGGTTATTGAACATGATTGGTTCTCCGGATGATGCAAAAAATGTCAGGCGTTGCGTAATTCGGGACGTGCAATCAGGCGCTGCTCTGCCTGACCCGAAATCTTGATGAGTGCCGAAATATCGAGAATCAGTGCGACCTCTCCACTGCCCAGGATGGTCGAACCGCCGATGCCCTGGATATGCCGGAAGATGGCGCCAAGCGGCTTGATCACCGCCTGCAGCTCACCGGCCAGGCGGTCCACCACGATGCCCGCGCGCTGGCCGGCGTACTGCACCACCACCACGCTTTCGCGGGCCGGGCGCTCGCCGGGCAGGCCAAAACTCTCGCGCAGGCACACGGACGGCAGCACCTGCCCACGCAGGTTGAAGTAGTTGCGGTTGTGTTCGGACGCGGGCCGCTCGATGCACTCGACCACCGCGTCAAGGGGAATCACATACGAACGGTTGCCGGACACCACCAGGAAACCGTCGATGATCGCCAGCGTCAGCGGCAGGCGCAGGGTCAGGCGGGTACCGTGGCCGGCGCTACTGTCTACCGTGATGGTGCCGCGCAGGGCCTGCAGGTTGCGGCGCACCACGTCCATGCCCACGCCGCGGCCGGACAGGTTGGTGACCTGATCGGCGGTGGACAGGCCGGGAGCGAAGATCAGATCGAAGACTTCCCGGTCGGACAAATGCGCTTCGGGCTCCACCAGGCCGCGCTCGATGGCCTTG
>JAAXVP010000056.1 GCA_013335435.1 Thiobacillus sp.
TCGGCCTTGGCCAGGGCCAGGTCGCTCTCGGCCGCGCTGGCCTGGGCGCGCCCGGCGGCGACGTTGAGCTGCAGGTCGGCCGGGTCGAGCCGGGCCAGCACCGTGCCCGCCTTCACCTGGGCGCCGACATCGACCAGCCGGGCCACCAGTTTGCCGCCGACCCGGAAGGCCAGGTCCGCCTCGTGGCGGGCGCGCACCTCGCCGGAATACACCGCGGCGCCGTCGCCGCCGGCCGCGACGGCGGCTTGCACCAGAACGGAGGCGATCGGCGCGGCCGCCTTCTTTTCCTCCTTGCAGGCGGACAACAGGCTGGCGGCAAGGGCCAGGGCGAGGGCAATAACCAGGCGGCGGGGAATCACTGAAACGGTCCTTTTTGTCATGCGACGGCAGCCTCGCAATGAAGCCACGCCGAACCGCTTATGGCAAGGCCGACGGCTGACAAAAGCCAAGCGGACCCGGCTGTCCGCTAAGCCGGGATGGACGGTTTTTTCGGGGATAATCGACCGACTCGAACCGATACCCGATGCCAAGTGGAAACCCATACCCTGACCCAGGAAGAACACTACATCCGCCGCGAGCCCTATTACGAGGCCATCGGCGACGAGATCGCCATCTTCGAGGCGGCCTATGCCAACAAGTTGCCGGTCCTGCTCAAGGGCCCGACCGGCTGCGGCAAGACCCGCTTCATGGAATACATGGCCTGGCGGCTGCACAGACCTTTGATCACGGTGTCCTGCCACGACGACCTGACCGCCTCCGACCTGGTCGGCCGCTACCTGGTCAAGGGTGGCGAGACGGTCTGGGTGGACGGTCCGCTCACCCGCGCGGTACGGGTCGGCGGCATCTGCTACCTGGACGAGATCGTCGAGGCGCGCAAGGACACCATGGTGGTCATCCACCCCCTGGCCGACGACCGCCGCGCCCTGCCCATGGAGAAGCTGGGCCAGTTGCTGGAGGCCGGCGACGAATTCTGCCTGGCCATCTCCTACAACCCCGGCTACCAGAGCGTGCTCAAGGATCTCAAGCAATCGACCCGGCAACGCTTCGTCGCCCTGGAGTTCGACTATCCGGCACCGGAACTGGAACGCCGCATCGTCGTCAACGAGGCCCATGTCGGCGCCGACATGGCCGACAAGCTGGTGCGTTTCGCCCACATGACCCGCAACCTCAAGGGCAGCGGCCTCGACGAGGGCGCCTCGACCCGCCTGCTGGTGCATGCCGGCAAGCTGATCGCCGGCGGCGTCGACCCGGTCACCGCCTGCCGCAGCGCGGTCGCCCAGGCGGTCACCGACGACCCCGACATGCTGGCGGCGATCCAGGAACTGTCCGCCTCCCTGTTCTGATGGCCGAGCCGCTCACCCGGACCGAGATCGAGGCCCAGCTCGACATCTGGCTGGAGACCGAGTTCACCTTCCATGACCTCGGCCAGACCGCACGCGCGCTGTGCCGGCTCACCCGGCCCGAGCAGGACTTCGTGCTCGACTGGATCAAGCGCATCGCCACCACCCACATCACCCTGGCATTCAACTTCGCCCAGCGCGCGCCCGACCTGATCAAGCGCTTCGACCAGCGCGTCATCGAGGCCTGGGCGGTGCACCTGTGCGACACCTACGACCGCGCCGGCATGTACGCCGCCCTCGACGTCGCCAATCAGGTCGGCCAGTTCATGCAGCACCGCCAGGGCCAGGCCGCCGGTGCCCTGTTCGAGGACATCGCCCCGGTACTGGGCAACTTCGTGCATGGCCTGACCGGGCGAAAACTCAAGCTGGAGCAGGGCGAGGCGGCCTGGACCGACGGCGAGAAGATCGTCCTGCCGGCCATCTTCGCCGCCCTGGCCGAGCGTACCGACAACTTCAAGCTGGCCAAGGCGACGGTGGCCTTCCTGTGGGCGCAGACCCGGTTCGGCAGCCTGCGTCCGGACGTCTCGGCACTCTGCGCCGGCTATGCCGATCCGGAGCGCGCCCTGCGCCAGTTCCACGGCCTCGAAACCCTGCGCCTGTCGGCCCGCCTGGCCCACGAACTGCCCGGCCTGCATCGCGAGATGCGGCGCCTGAACGGCGAACTCGACACCGAGTTGCCGGCCGAGTGGCAGGCCCTGGCCGGGCACCTGGCGGAGGCCGAGGTCGAGGCCAGCATCGGCCTGCTCGACACCGCCTATGGCCTGGCTGATTTCCCGGCCCGCTGCTGGCAGGGCATCGCGCGTCCCGATGCCGTCGCGGCCGCCCGCGCCGCCCGCCTGGAAAAGGAAAAGGCCCGCCTGCGCGTCAAGCTGGCCGAACTCGCCGAGGAGGCCCGCAAGCACCGCAGCGAGCGGCCGGCACCGGCCGAAGAGCGCTTCGAGGTCGCCACCGAAGAGTCCGAAGGCCGCCTGGACTTCGAGATCACCCTGGACGGCGCGCCCATCGCGCCGCCCGACGACGTCAGGCAACTGCTCACCTCCGTGCACCTCGATTTCGGCGAGATCCCGCCGGAATACCTGGTACCGGCCGGCGACGGCGAATACGACCCCGGCCTCTACCTGGACCAGCCGGTCGATCCGGATGCGGTCTGGCAGGGCACCTACCACGAGGAAGGCGCCCTCTTCTATCCGGAGTGGGATCTGGGCCGCCAGCACTACCGCAAGAACTGGTGCGTGATGCGCGAGAAGGACGTGAAGCCGGTGCACGACGATTTCCCGCGCCAGACCCTGGCCAAGCATGCCGCCCTGGTCAAGCACCTGCGCCGCGGCTTCGAGGCCATGCGCGACGAGAACCGTCTGTTGAAGCGCCAGACCCAGGGCGACGAGGTCGACCTCGACGCCCTGGTCGAGGCCCTGGCCGACGGCCACGACGGCCGCGAGATGAGCGACCGCCTGTTCATGCACATGCACCGGGCCGAGCGCAACATCGCGGTGGCCTTCATGGTCGACATGTCCGGCTCGACCCGCGGCTGGATCAACGAGGCCGAGCGCGAGGCATTGATCCTGCTCTGCGAGGCGCTGGAACTGCTGGGCGACCGCTACGCCATCTACGGCTTCTCGGGCATCACCCGCAAACGCTGCGAACTGTTCCGCATCAAGACCTTCGACGAGCCCTATTCCGACGCGGTGAAGGCCCGCATCGCCGGCATCGCGCCGCAGGAATACACCCGCATGGGCTTCGCCATCCGGCATCTATCCAAGCTGCTCAACGAGATCGAGGCGAAGACCAAGATCCTGGTCACGCTGTCGGACGGCAGGCCGGACGACTATTTCGACGCCTACCGCGGCCCCTACGGCATCGAGGATACCCGCATGGCCCTGTTGGAAGCGCGCCGGGCCGGCATCCACCCGTTCTGCATCACCATCGACAAGGAGGCCCGCGACTACCTGCCGCACATGTACGGCCATGCCCGCTACGTCATCCTGGACGAGGTCGGCCAGTTGCCCGGCAAGGTGGCGGACATCTACCGTAGGCTTACACGCTGATGCAGCGCCCGGACATCCACATCCATCGCTATTACAGTAACGGCGCCTACGGCCGGGCCTGGGGCGTACGCCTGGTGGCCGCCATCGAGACCGACCCCGAGACCGGCCTGGAGACGGTCGCCTTCAAGGGCGTCGCCGGCCGCTGCCGGCGCCAGACCGGCTCCTGTTCGAGCCGGGAGTTCGCCGCCTGGGCCAAGTACGAGGTGGCCCTGAACGAGAACTCCTGGCAACGGGTCGGCGGCGGCGAAATGGAATAGGGCCGCACGAGGCGGCCCTATTCATCAGAGACGGTAGTGGCTTACTTGCCCTTGGCCGTCACTTCGATCTCGACCCGGCGGTTCGGCTCCAGGCAGGCGATCAGTTCCGTCTTGGCCAGCTTCATGTCGCACTGGACGACCGGCTGGGTGTCGCCGACGCCGCTGGTGATGATGACGTTGGGCTTGACGCCCTTGGCCACCAGGTAGGACTTCACGGCCTTGGCACGGTTCTCGGACAGCTTCTGGTTGGCGGCGGCCTTGCCGGTGACGTCGGCGTGGCCGACGATGCGGATCTGCTCGATCTCGCCCAGCGACTTCAGCTTCGCGGCCACCTCGTCCAGGCGCTTCTTGCCTTCCTTGGACAGGTCCTTGATGCCCGACTTGCCGCTCTTGAACAGGGTGTCGCCGGAAAGGACGATCTTGTCGGCGGCGGCAGGGGCAGGCTTGGCGGCCGGGGCGGCGGCGGGAGCCGCCGGGGCGGGTGCCGGAGCGGCCACGGGTGCCTTGGCGCCGATGGTGGGCAGGAAACTGGCCATGTTGCTCAGCAGGGCCGGGTCGAACATGTTGAAGCTGGCCACCGGATCGGCACCCCAGGGGCTGGAAGCGCCGGCCACGTTGGTGGGCCGCCAGCCCAGCCAGGAATTCGGGGTCGCGCCCGCGCCGGTCGGGCTCATCATGGCGCCGGCCATGCCGGTGTACAGGGCCGGGTTCATGACGTTGCCCATCAGGTTCCAGGTACGCGGGTCCATCGCGGCCATGCCCCAGCGGATGTAGGTGTTGGGATTCATGCCGGCCATCATCATTTCCCAGACGCGGGGGTCCATGGGCATCATGGCCCAGCGCATCATCTTGCCGGGGTCGGAGAACTGGGTCAGCATGGCCGTGTAGAAGGCGGGGTCCATGCCGGCCTGCATCCAGCGCATGTACAGGTTGGGATCGGCGAAGGCCATGTAGTTCTGCACCGCGCCCGGGTTGGCCATGGAGTTCATCATGTTGAGCCAGCCGCCCGGCTCCATGGCGCCCTTGGCGCCGGCCAGGAAGAAGCCGGGCTCGGTGACGGCCTGGGACCAGGGCACGAACACGCGCGGATCCTTGAAGGCACTGCTGTTGCGGGTGAAGTCGGTCATCCGGGTCAGCCATTCCTCCGGGGTGCGCGCCGTGGCCGGCATGGCCTGGTTTACCGGGACCATGGGCCAGGGCCAGGCCACGACGGGAGCAGGAGCCACGGGGGCGACGGCGACAGGGGCCGGAGCGGCGGCCTGGGCGATGCTGGACGCGAACGCCAAGGCAATGAGAGGGGCACGAAGTTTCATGGGATTTCCTTTCAGGCTATCCGGGACAGAAGATTAGAGATCGCGCATATTCTAACAAAGCATCGGGGCCTTGCCATTGACGGCCATCATACTGTTGTTCCTGCATGCATCCATCTGTTGCACCAAAACAAACGGGCCGGATAACCGGCCCGTTCGCGTCAGTGGTCGTTCACTCTTACAGCAGCGGCACGATCAGCAGGGCGACGATGTTGATGATCTTGATCAAGGGGTTCACGGCGGGGCCGGCGGTGTCCTTGTAGGGATCGCCGACGGTGTCGCCGGTCACCGCGGCCTTGTGAGCCTCGGAACCCTTGCCGCCGTAGTTGCCTTCCTCGATGTACTTCTTGGCGTTATCCCAGGCGCCACCGCCGGTGGTCATCGAGATGGCCACGAAGAGACCGGTGACGATGGTGCCGATCAGCACGCCGCCCAGGGCGACGGGACCGAGGATCAGGCCGACCAGGACC
Source organism: Thiobacillus sp. (assembly GCA_013335435.1). Lineage (GTDB taxonomy): Bacteria > Pseudomonadota > Gammaproteobacteria > Burkholderiales > Thiobacillaceae > Parasulfuritortus. Next base: position 5,483 of record JAAXVP010000056.1, read on the forward strand.
GGAACCAGGACCGGCAGCAGGGACGGGATCATCATTTCCTTGATCGCGGCCTTGGTCAGCATGTCGACGCAGGTGCCGTACTCGGGCTTGCCGGTGCCTTCCATGATGCCCTTGATCTCGCGGAATTGACGCCGCACTTCCACCACCACCGAACCGGCGGCGCGGCCGACCGCTTCCATGCCCATGGCGCCGAACAGGTAGGGCACCATGCCGCCGATGAACAAGCCGATGATGACCATGTGGTTGGACAGGTCGAAGGTGGTCAGGCCGCCGGTCTTGGCTTCCAGGGCGTGGGTGTAGTCGGCGAACAGGACCAGGGCGGCAAGGCCGGCGGAGCCGATGGCGTAGCCCTTGGTGACGGCCTTGGTGGTGTTGCCGACGGCGTCCAGCGGGTCGGTGATGTTGCGGATCTCATCGGGCAACTCGGCCATCTCGGCGATGCCGCCGGCGTTGTCGGTGATGGGGCCGTAGGCATCCAGGGCGACGATGATGCCGGTCATGGACAGCATGGAGGTGGCGGCGATGGCGATGGCGTACAGGCCACCCAGAGCGTAGGCGGCCCAGATCGCCAGACAGACCGCGGCGACCGGGGCGGCGGTGGCCTTCATCGAGACGCCGAGGCCGGCGATGATGTTGGTACCGTGGCCGGTGGTGGAGGCCTGGGCGATGTGGCGCACCGGGGCGTATTCCGTGGCGGTGTAGTACTCGGTGATCACCACCATGGCGGCGGTCAGCACCAGGCCGATCAGGGAGGCCAGGTAGATGCCCATGGCGGAGACGTTGGTCATGGTGCTGCCGACCATGACGTCGACGCCGTTCGGGAACATCATCGAGGTGATCGGATAGAAGGCCACCAGGGCGATCGCGCCGGCCACGGCCAGGCCGCGGTAGAGGGCGTTCATGATCTTGCCGCCTTCGCGCGCCTTGACGAAGTAGGAGCCGACGATGGAGGCGACGATGGAGATGCCGCCCAGGACCAGCGGGTAGATCACGGCATTGGCGGTCGCCGCGCCGGTCACCATCAGGCCGCCCAGCAGCATGGTGGCGATGATGGTCACCGCGTAGGTCTCGAACAGGTCGGCGGCCATGCCGGCGCAGTCGCCGACGTTGTCGCCGACGTTGTCGGCGATCACGGCCGGGTTGCGCGGATCATCCTCGGGGATGCCGGCTTCGACCTTGCCCACCAGGTCGGCGCCGACGTCGGCGCCCTTGGTGAAGATGCCGCCGCCAAGACGGGCGAAGATGGAGATCAGGGAACCGCCGAAGCCGAGGCCGACCAGGGCGTGCACCGCATCGCCGCTGCTGGTACCCATGGCGGTCAGGATAGCGTAGTAGCCGGCCACGCCCAGGAGGCCGAGACCGACCACCAGGAGGCCGGTGATGGCGCCGCCCCGGAAGGCGACGTTGAGCGCGGCGTTGAGGCCGTCATTGGCGGCCTGCGCGGTACGCACGTTGGCACGCACCGAGACGTTCATGCCGATGAAGCCGGCCGCGCCGGACAGGATGGCGCCGATGGCGAAGCCGATGGCGGTGGGCATCTTCAGGAAGATGGCGATCAGCACGAACAGCACGACACCGACCATGCCGATGGTGGTGTACTGGCGCTTGAGGTAAGCCTGTGCGCCTTCCTGGACGGCGGCCGAGATGGCCCGCATGCGGTCGTTGCCGGTCGGCAACGCCAAAATCCACTTAATGGACACGACCCCATACAACAAGGCCAACACCGCCGCCACGAGGGCGAACATCAAGCCTTCACTCATCACGCATCTCCTTTGAACATGAACGACACTTTGGTTCCGATACGCTTGGACACTCGGACCAAGCGGTATATTAGGATTCTCTAATCCTCTTTACACATCAAAAATGAAGCCTCAAGGATAAGATTTTCCAATGGCCAAGCCACCTTCGAAACGGGTGCCTCGCTCGAAGCCGAAAATCTCATCCAAGGACAATTCGGTTATCAACCGGTCGACCGCCGCCTGGCCGTGCTCCTTCATGACCTCGGACAGTATCAGCTTGGCCGAATTGGCGTTATAAAAACCGCCAAAATCGGCTTGTACCTTCAGCAACTGTCGGGCGCGGTCGAGGGTCATGGGTGCAAACGATAGGGCAAGGGCGCCGAAGCGCCCTTGATCTTGGTCAGAGCTTGAACTCGGGCAGCTTCTTGGCCACCGTGGCGTTCTTCATGGTCACGTACACCGGCAGGCCGTTCTCGTACTTCGGGTAGTCCTCGCCCTGGATCAGACCGGTCAGGTAGTCGCGGCACTTCTTGGTGATGCCGAAACCGTCCTTGCTGATGAAGTCGCGCGGCATGAACTTCTCCACGTTGGCGACATCCTTCAGCTCGGCGTAACCCAGCTTGTACTTGTAGGGCGTGTCGGACAGACGGACGATGGTCGGCATGACCGAGTTGTGGCCCTTGACCGCCAGCTCGACCGCCTTCTTGCCCAGCTCGTAGGCCTGCTTGACGTCGGTCTTGGAGGCGATGTGGCGGGCGGCGCGCTGCAGGTAGTCGGCCACGGCCCAGTGGAACTTGTGGCCGAGGGCGTCCTTGATCATGTTGGCGACCACCGGGGCGGCGCCGCCCAGCTGGGCGTGACCGAAGGCGTCGCGGGTGCCCTGCTCGGCCAGGAACTTGCCGTCCGGGTAGTGGCAGCCCTCGGACACCACGATGGTGCAGAAGCCGTGTTCCTTGACCTTGGCGTCGACCGCGGCGAGGAACTTCTTCTGGTCGAACTCGACCTCGGGGAACAGGATGACCACCGGGATGCCCTGCTCGGCGACCAGGCCGCCGGCGGCGGCGATCCAGCCGGCGTGCCGGCCCATCACCTCGACCACGAAGATCTTCGTGGAGGTCTTGGCCATGGAGCGCACGTCATAGGACGCCTCCAGGGTGGACACGGCGATGTACTTGGCCACGGAGCCGAAGCCCGGGCAGCAGTCGGTGATGGGCAGGTCGTTGTCCACGGTCTTGGGCACGTGGATGGCCTGGATGGGATAGCCCATGGCCTCGGACAACTGGGACACCTTGTAGCAGGTGTCGGCCGAGTCGCCGCCGCCGTTGTAGAAGAAGTAGCCGATGTTGTGGGCCTTGAAGACCTCGATCAGGCGCTCGTATTCGCGCTTGTTGGCTTCCAGGCTCTTGAGCTTGAAGCGGCAGGAGCCGAAGGCGCCCGACGGGGTGGAACGCAGCGCGGCGATGGCGGCGTCGGTTTCCTTGCTGGTGTCGATCAGTTCCTCGGTCAGCGCGCCGATGATGCCGTTGCGGCCGGCGTAGACCTTGCCGATGACGTCGGAGTGCTTGCGGGCGGTCTCGATGACGCCGCAGGCGGAGGCGTTGATGACGGCGGTCACGCCACCGGACTGGGCATAGAAGGCATTCTTTTTCTTCGCCATATCGTTTCCCCTTAACTAGGTTTGCAAATAAAAACGGGAACCCTGGGGTTCCCGTGTCGATTCATTCAGCAGCGCCGATTTCCTCGGCGCGCCGCTTGGCCGCTTCTTCCTGCATCTTGAGGGTCGTCACCAGGCAGTCGCCCAGGTTGTCGTACTCCTCCTTGCCGGTCGCGAAGCGGTCCTTCACCGACCAGAAGAACATGCTGCGGAACTTGTCCACGCCGGTCTTGGAGACCACGAAGCGGCAGCGCTCGGCGTCCTCCCAGTAGACAGCGGGGCAGACCGTCAGCTCGCGGTCGGCCGGATTCAGGCGGATCTCCGTCTCCACCAGGTCGAAATCGACCGCCTGGCCGTAACGCTCCTTCAGGGAGACGTCGACCAGGCGCTCCTCGGCCTCGGTGAAGTCGGGGATGGCCGTCACGCTCACTTCTTGACCGAATCCAGGCCAGCGAACACGGCGCTGGTGATGCTGTCGACGGAGCCGACGCCGGAGACCTTGATGTACTTGGGCGCATCGGCGGCGCCGGTGTTGCCCCAGTCGCCGTAGAACTTGACCAGCGGCTCGGTCTGGGCGTGGTAGATGTCGAGACGCTTCTTGACCGTCTCTTCCTTGTCGTCGTCGCGCTGGATCAGGTCCTCGCCGGTGACGTCGTCCTTGCCGGCGACCTTGGGCGGGTTGAACACGACGTGGTAGGTGCGGCCGGAGGCGACGTGGACGCGACGACCGGACATGCGCTTGATGATCTCCTCGTCGGGCACGTCGATCTCGACCACGGCATCCAGGGGCACGCCGGCGGCCTTCAGGGCCTCGGCCTGGGGGATGGTGCGCGGGAAGCCGTCGAACAGGTAGCCGGACTTGCAGTCGTCCTGGGTCAGGCGCTCTTTCACCATGCCGATGATGATGTCGTCGGAGACCAGGCCGCCGGCATCCATGATCTTCTTGGCGGCGACGCCCAGCTCGGTGCCGGCCTTGACGTGGGCACGCAGCATGTCGCCGGTGGAGATCTGGGGAATGCCGTACTTTTCCTTGATGTAGTTGGCCTGGGTGCCTTTGCCCGCGCCGGGGCCGCCGAGAAGAATCAGTCGCATGGAAAACCTCTTGAAAACAACCCGTTACGAACGGGCTTGGTGGTTGCTGGGACGTAAAATTTCAGCCAGCAAGGGTAGTCAACCACCACCCCCTTTGACAGTCAATTTTTTGTATCAAGTTATAAGGTGAGGTTATTGCAAGCTTTAAGCGCTTCAATGCTCGGCGAACAACCGGCGCACCGCCTCCAGGTCGGCCGGGGTGTCGACGCCGGGCGGCATCGGCCGGTCGATGGTGAGCACGGCGATGCGGTAGCCGTGATAGAGGGCGCGCAACTGCTCGAGCGACTCGAACGCCTCGATGGCTGGCCGCGGCAGGCCCGGATAGGCCTTGAGGAAGCCGACCCGGTAGGCGTACAGGCCGACGTGGCGGTAGACCGGCAGTTCGGCCGGCAACTCGCGTTCCGTCCCGGCCCAGGCGTCGCGTGCCCACGGGATGGCAGCGCGCGAGAAGTAGAGGGCATGGCCGTCCTTGTCCAGGACCACCTTGACCATGTTCGGGTTCATCACCTCAACCAGGTCCTGCAGCGGGTGGCAGACCGTGGCCATGGCCGCCGCGGGGCGCTCGTGCAGCAGGGTGGCGGTGGCCCGGATCAGTTCCGGGTCGATCAGGGGCTCGTCGCCCTGGACGTTGACCACCACGGTGTCGTCCGGCCAGCCCAGCCGGGCCGCCACCTCGGCCAGGCGGTCGGTGCCGGAGGGGCAATCGGGCGAGGTCAGGCAGACTTCGAGCCCGTGCCGGCGCGCCGCCTCGGCCACCTCGCCGTGGTCGGTCGCGACCAGCACCTGGGCGGCGCCGCTCGCCGCGGCGCGCTCGGCCACGCGCACCACCATGGGCTTGCCGGCGATGTCGGCGAGCGGCTTGCCGGGCAGGCGGGTGGAGGCATAGCGGGCGGGCACCACGGCCACGAAGGGATAGTTCATCGGAAAACCTTTGCTGTCGAAATGGGCATGATTTGTTTATGCTCGCGGAACCCGCAAAAAATTACCAGTCCCGCCGCTTCATGACCGAAGACCCATCCCGCCTGCCGAAACGCATGGCCCGGCTCATCCTGCTGGGCTTCGCGGTATTGATCGGCCTGATGTCGGTGCTGGTGTTGAATTCGGTGCTCAACATGCGGGCCCAGGATCGGCGGGTCAGCGAGATCGTCGAGCTGCGCAACCGCAAGATCGAGCTCGCCACCGACCTCCTCAAGGCCACCTACAACCGGCACAACAGCCTGGTCTATCAGGCCATCGCCAACGACCCCTTCGAGCAGGACGAACATTTCCAGCAGTACATCAAATGGGGCTACGAGGTCGGCAAGGCGCGCAACGCCCTGCGCGCGATGCCGCTGGACGCCTTCGAGCAGGACCAGATCGCCCAGCAGGACAAGTTGATCGGCCGCATCGTCGAGCTGCACGAACAGATCAGCGACCTCGCCCGCCAGGGCCGCTACAACGAGGCACGGGAAGCGATCGCCGTCACCCTGCGGCCGTTCAACCTCGATTTCATCGACAGCGTCGACCAGCTCGAACACTACGAGCGCGAACTGATCCAGCGCGCCCTGGACGATGCCCGCCAGGCCAGCCGGCGCGCCATCTTCGTCGACATCGGCCTGGGGGGCGCCCTGCTCCTGCTCGCCTGCCTGATCGCCTACCTCACCTACCGCCAGATGGGCCGCCATGCCGACACCATCGGCGAACAGATGCGCACCCTGGAACGGACCGGGCTGCAACTGCGCCACGAGGCCACCCACGACCCCCTCACCGGCCTGCCCAACCGCAGCCTGTTCTACCACCGCCTCATGGAGGCCCTGGCCCACGCCAAGCAGGACAGGCTCAAGGCCACCGTGCTCTACGTCGACCTGGACGAGTTCAAGCCGGTCAACGACCAGCACGGCCATGCCGTCGGCGACAGCCTGCTCCAGATCGTGGCCGGCCGCCTGCTCGGCTCCGTGCGCGCCACCGACACCGTGGCCCGCCTGGGCGGCGACGAATTCGCGGTGATCCTGCTCGGGGTCGGCGAACCGGAGCAGATCGACGCCATCAAGGCCGAAATCAAACGCAACCTGCACAGCCCGCTGGAATTGGGCGGCATCGACCTGCAACCCTCATGCAGTTGCGGCCATGCCGTCTATCCCGACGACGGCGACAGCATGGACACCCTGCTGCACGCGGCGGACAGCCGCATGTACGAGATCAAGCGCCGGCGCAAGGCCGGCTGACCTCGGCGCGATCAGCCGCCCGGCCCGGCGCCGCCATAGCTCTTGCTCCGGAACGGCGTTTCCCGGAACTCCAGGCGCCGATTGATCGCCAGGGCCAGGGCAAAGAAGAAGTTGCACATCAGGTTGGCCAGCCTGGGCAGTATCTCGGGCACCGCGATGCCTTCCTGCTCCAGCCGGACCATGAGGCGGATCGCCTTCTTGGCCGCCGAACGGGCCAGGTGCAGTTGCGGTACCGGCAACGGGCCGCGCGGCAGGACGAAGCCGCTCACCCGGCCGCGGGTCTCCGCCTTGTACCGGTCCAGGCGCTCGTGCAGCCAGCCGACGTCCGCCTCCTCGACCGCCAGCCGGCCCCGGATCGAGCCGTTGAGATGGAAGGCCAGGGGCTGCAGCCGATCCAGGTCGGCGGCGATATCCTCGCAACCGGCGGGCAACATGGCCAGGACCAGGCCGATATGGCTGCACAGTTCGTCGGTGGCGACCTCGTAGTCGCACAACCAGGACGTCTCGTAGATGAACGGGTAACAAAGTTCGTCGAGGTTCTTGCCGGGTTTCACGGCGCCTCCCTATTTCGGCACCACGATGGGCGGATCGGAATCCAGGTCGACATGGATGGCGATGCCGAACACCTCGGCCAGGACCGGCGCCAACAACACTTCGTCCGGACGGCCCAGGCAGCGCACCCGGCCCCTATGCAGCAGGCACAGCCTGTCGCAGTAGCGCGCCGCCAGGCCGAGGTCGTGGATCGCCACGATGACGCCCTGGCCGGCGTGGGCATAGTCGCGCAGGACATCCATGACGCTGCACTGGTAATGCAGGTCGAGGCGGGCGATGGGCTCGTCGGCCAGGAGCAGGCGCGGCTGCCCGGCCAGCACACGGGCCAGCCAGACGCGCGCCTGTTCGCCGCCGGACAGCTCGTCCACCCGGCGACCGGCCAGTGCCGCCACGCCCGCCAGCGCCATGGCCCGGTCGATGGCGCCGGCGTCCTCGTCCTGCCAGGGCAGCCGCCCCATGGCCACGACGTCGCATACCCCCAGCGACCAGGCGATCTCGCCGTTCTGCGGCATCAGGCCGATCCGGCGCGCGCGCTCGCGGGGCGGGATGGCGAGCAACGGACGGCCCTCGAAAGCGATCTCGCCGTCCGGTCGCAACAGGCCCGCCAGAGCGTGCAGCAGGGTCGACTTGCCGGAACCGTTCGGACCGATCACCCCGAGCAGCTCGCCCGGCGCCAGGTCGAGGGAGACGTCGCTCAGGCGCCGGCCCAGGTGCAGGTGGCGGGCGTGGATCAGAGCCATCGCTTGGCGTCCCGCCAGACCAGCCAGATGAACAGCGGCGCCCCGATCACCGAGGTCAGGACGCCGAGCTTAAGTTCGCGCCCCGGCGGCAGCAGGCGCACGCCGATATCGGCCAGGCAGACCAGGGTGGCGCCGACCAGGGCGGCGGGGACGAGCAGGCGGTCGGGCCGGTGTCCGACCAGGGGCCGGACCAGATGCGGCACCAGCAGGCCGACGAAGCCGATGCTGCCGGCCACGGCCACCGACGAGCCGATCAGGAGGGCAACGCCGAGCACCACCAGGCGGCCGCCGCGACCGACCGCCAGGCCCATGCTCTCGGCCACCTGCTCGCCCAGGCTGAGTCCGGCCAGGAGGCGGCGCTGGCGCCAGACCAGCCAGCCGCCGACCAGCAGGGCGGGCAGCAGCAGGAGCAGATGGTCGAGGCCGCGCTCGGAGACCGATCCGAGCAGCCAGAACACCAGCTCCTGCATGGCATAGGGATTGGGCGCGAAATTGAGCACCGTGGCCAGGGCGGCGCCGGTCAGGGTGGAGATGGCCAGGCCGGCCATGATCACCATGGCGGGCCTGGCCGAGCCGGCCAACGCCAGCATCAGCAGCAACGCCAGGCCGGCGCCGAGCAACCCGGCCAGGGCCGGCGCCGCCGCGCCGGCGGCGGGGAAGAGGCCGAAATAGAACACCGGGGCGGCGCCCAGGGCGGCACCCTGGCTGGCGCCGGTCAGGGAAGGGTCGGCCAGGGGGTTGCGCAACAGGCCTTGCAGGGCGGCGCCGCTCAGGCCCAGGGCGGCCCCCACGGCGATGGCCAGCAAGGTGCGCGGCCATGATCGTCGGCGAGATCCGCTTGCCGCGCACC
>JAAXVP010000057.1 GCA_013335435.1 Thiobacillus sp.
ATGTCGTGCGCTGTTTCGACGACCCGAACATCATCCATGTCGAAGGCAAGATCGACCCGGCCCTGCTGCGCCAGGTCCTGGTCAACCTGATCAAGAACGCCGAGGAGGCGCTGGCCGACCACGGCGAACGGGAGATTCGGGTGCGCAGCCACCGTTCCGCCGATGGCGTGACCGTCTGCGTGGAGGATAATGGCCCCGGTTTTCCCGAGTCCCTGGGCAACCGGCTGTTCGAACCCTATGCCACGACCAAGCCGAAGGGCACCGGACTCGGTCTTGCCATCGTAAAAAAGATCATCGAGGAGCATCATGGCGGCATCGAAGTGCGCAACCTGGACCCGCATGGGGCCGCGGTGTGCATCACGCTGCCTTTAATGGAGGGGGAGCATGAGTGAAATTCTCGTTGTGGATGACGAGCCGGGCATCCGCGACCTGCTGCGCGAAATCCTGGAGGACGAAGGTCACGAGGTCCGCCTGGCCGAGAACGGCGAACAGGCGCGCGCGGCACGCCTGGAAAAGGCACCCGACCTGGTCCTGCTGGACATCTGGATGCCCGACGTCGACGGCCTGTCCCTGCTCAAGGAGTGGGTGACCAACGGCCAGCTCACCATGCCCGTGGTGATGATGTCCGGACACGGTACCGTGCACACGGCGGTCGAAGCGACCCGGCTGGGCGCCTTCGATTTCCTGGAAAAGCCGGTGCCCTACAAGAAGCTCCTGCAGACCATCGAAAGCGCCCTCAACAGCCGACCCGGCCGGGTCAGCGCGCCGACCAGCCTGGACGCCCTCGGCAGCAGCGAACCGATCCGCCTCCTGGCCCAGCGCCTGCGCCAGGCCTCCGGCGCCGGCAGCACCCTGCTGCTGACCGGCGAGGAGGGCGTCGGCATGGAGATCTGTGCCCGATTCCTGCACAACCCGGAAACCCCGTGGGTGGCGCCGGACGAGCTCGGTCCCCTGGTCGAGGCCCCGCTCGACTGGCTGGCCCAGGCCAAGGGCGGTGTCCTGTTCTTCCGCGAAGTCGGCCATCTGACCCCCTTGCAGCAGAAGGGGCTGCAACTGATCATCGGCCGCCATCGCGAATACGGCGTCAACTTGATTTGCGCCAGCAGCGAAAACCTGGCCAACAAGGCCTCCGCCGGCGCCTATTCGCGCGACCTCTACAACGCCCTGGCGCAAAGCGCGGTCCGGGTGCCGCCCCTGCGCGAACACCGCGAGGATATCCCGCACCTGGCCGTGGCCATGCTGCGCGGCAGCCTGGACAAGACCGGCCTGGCCGAACGGCGCTTCTCCGAAGCCGCCTTGGCCCGCCTGGGCCGACACGACTGGCCGGGCAATCTGGACGAGCTGAAGAGCGTGGTGCACAACCTGGCCACCACGGTGCTCGACAGCGTCATCGAACTGCGCGACGTCGAGGCCCTGCTCGGCGGCGGCATGCAAGTGGACGGCGGCGCCCTGGCCGAACTGTTCGCCCTGCCCCTCAAGGAAGCCCGCGACGCCTTCGAGAAGGCCTACCTGGAGGCCGTGCTCAAGGAATGCGGCAGCATGTCGCGCGCCGCCGAACGCTCAGGCCTGGAGCGCACCCACCTGTATCGGAAGCTCAAGCAGTTGGGCGTAAAATCCGGCTCCCGCAGCGAACCTCAATAGATCATGAAGATCATCATCCTGGGGGCCGGCCAGGTCGGCTCCAACCTGGCGGCCAGCCTCGTCTCCGAAGCCAACGACATCACCATGGTGGACGTCGACGACGCCAAGCTGACCGCATTGCAGGAACGCTACGACCTACGCACCGTGTGCGGCCAGGCCTCGCATCCGTCCGTGCTGCGCCAGGCCGGCGCCGAGGACGCCGACATGCTGGTGGCGGTGACCCAGAACGACGAGACCAACATGGTGGCGTGCAAGCTCGCCGCCACCCTGTTCAACATCCCGACCAAGATCGCCCGCATCCGCGCCCAGGACTACATGCAGCACGAATCGCTGTTCTCGGCCGAGAACATGGCGGTCGACTACGTGATCAGCCCGGAAAAGGAGGTCACCGACTACATCCGGCGCCTGATCGATTATCCCGAGGCCCTGCAGGTGGTCGATTTCGCTGAGGGCCGCATCCGCCTGGTGGCGGTGCGCTCGCAGGGCGGCTTCCTGATCGGGCACGAACTCAAGGAGATGCGCGACCACCTGCGCCTGCACCTGCGCGAGCCCAAGGACGAGCACCTGCACGCCCTGGACGCACGGGTCGCCGCGATCTTCCGGCGCGACCGGGCCGTGGTACCGGATGGCAGCACCATCATCCAGGACGGCGACGAAGTCTTTTTCATCGCCGCCACCGCGCATATCAAGGCGGTCATGAAGGAAATGCGGCGCACCGACCGCTCGGTCCGCCGGGTCATGATCGCCGGCGGCGGCAACATCGGCAGCCGCCTGGCCAGCATCCTGGAGGCCGACTACGAGGTCAAGCTGATCGACCACAACAAGAAGCACGCCCAGATCCTGGCCGAGCAGTTGAAGAGTACCCTGGTCCTGGTCGGCGACGCCACCGACGAGGAGCTCCTGCAGCAGGAGAACATCGAGGACATGGACGTGTTCTGCGCGCTTACCAACGACGACGAGGACAACATCATGTCCGCCCTCCTGGCCAAGCGCATGGGCGCCGGCAAGGTGGTCGCCCTGATCAACCGGGGCAGCTACGTCGACCTCCTGCAGGGCGGCGAGATCGACGTCGCGCTATCGCCCGCGCACGCCACCATCGGCCCCCTGCTCACCCACATCCGGCATGGCGACATGGCGGTGGTGCACAGCCTGCGCCGGGGCGCCGCCGAGGCCATGGAGGTGGTGGTGCACGGCGACGCCAAGACCTCCAAGCTGATCGGCCGCCGCATCGAGCAGATCGATCTGCCCGAAGGAGTGGCGATCGGGGCCATCGCACGCGGCGAGAAGGTCATCATCGCCCATCACGACACCCTGATCGAACCGGAAGACCACCTGATCATCTTCGTCCCCAACAAACGCATGGTGCCCAAGGTCGAGAAATTGCTTCAGGTCGGCATCGGCTTCTTCTGAGCGATGCCCGCTGCAAACCGCCGCATCCTGCACGTACTTGGCCTGGTCATCGCCGTATTCGGCCTGTCCATGCTGCTGCCCCTGCCGGTCTCGCTGGGCATCGGTGGCGAAGCCCAAGTGGCCTTCGACAAGGTCTTCCTGCTCACCTTGGCGGTTGGCGTCGGTCTGTGCTTGGTCAGCCGCCTGGAACCGTTCACCCTGCTGGTCGTGCCGACCCCGGCGTTCTGGAAAAAATGAGCCCCCTGGAAAACTTCGAACGCATGCTCGAGCAGGGGCGCGACAGCGCCCTGCTGCGCTATTCGCTGGGCAACGAATACCTGAAGGCGGACAACCCCTGCAACGCCGTCGTCCACCTGCGCGAGGCGGTACGCCAGGATCCGAACCATTCCGCTTCCTGGAAACTGCTCGGCCGCGCCCTGGCCGAGACCGGCGACCTCGACGGCGCCCTGGCGGCCTACCGCGACGGCATCGCCGTCGCGGAGCGGAAGGGCGACATCCAGGCCGTCAAGGAGATGACCGTATTCGCGCGCCGGATCGCCAAGCGGCTGGCCGAAGGATGACGGCATCCGGTCCATGGGCTAAGATCAGCCATCCCTGATATACGAAGGAGTAACCCTATGGCACGCATGGTGCAATGCGTAAAGCTCGGCCGCGAGGCCGAAGGCATGGACTTCCCCCCCTATCCCGGCGACCTCGGCAAGCGCGTCTATGAAGGCGTCTCCAAGGAGGCCTGGCAGGGTTGGGTCCGCCTGCAGACCATGATCATCAACGAGAACCGCCTCAACCTGGCCGATGCCCAGCACCGCAAGTACCTGATGGAGCAGTGCGAGAAATACTTCTTCGGCGACGGCGTGGGCGCTCCCGAAGGCTTCCGCCCCCACTGATGCGACCTCGAGTTAAGCGATGACCGACAAGCAGACCCACTTCGGCTACCAGACCGTCGACGAGGCCGAGAAGGCCGCCAAGGTCGCGGAGGTGTTCCACTCCGTGGCCGATCGCTACGACGTCATGAACGACCTCATGTCGGCCGGCATGCACCGGGTCTGGAAACGCTTCCTGCAACTCAAGGCCAACGTCCGGCCGGGCATGCGTTGCCTGGACATCGCCGGCGGCACCGGCGACGTCTCGCGCCTGCTCGCCAAGGATGCCGGACCGAACGGCCAGATCTGGCTGACCGACATCAACGGTTCCATGCTCGGGGTCGGCCGCGACCGCCTGATCGACGAGGGCATGATGCTGCCGGTAGCCCAGTGCGACGCCGAAAAGCTGCCCTTCCCGGACGGCTACTTCGACCTCGTCACGGTCGCCTTCGGCCTGCGCAACATGACCCACAAGGACATCGCCCTGGCCGAGATGCGCCGGGTCTTGAAGCCGGGTGGCCGCCTCATGGTGCTGGAGTTCTCAAAGGTCTGGAAACCGCTGGCGCCGCTCTATGACCTGTATTCCTTCCAGGTGCTGCCGCGCCTGGGCGAGGCGGTGGCGAAGGATTCCGAGAGCTACAAATACCTGGCCGAGTCGATCCGCATGCACCCGGACCAGGACACCCTCAAGGCCATGATGGAAGAAGTCGGCTTCAAGCGGGTCGACTATCACAACCTGACCGCCGGCGTCGTCGCCCTGCATATCGGCTACAAACTCTAGTCGATCGCGATATACGCCACTTCGACGATTTCCAGCTCCCGCAAGCCGCCCGGGGACTGGAAGCGCACGATGTCGCCGGTTTCCGCCTTCAACAAGGCCCGCGCCAGCGGCGATATCCAGGAGATGCGGCCACGGCCGGGATCGGCCTCGTCGATACCGACGATGCTGTACACGCATTCCTCGCCGCCTTCATCGGCCACCCTCACGGTTGCGCCGAAATAGACCCGGTCGGTGGCCTCGCGCGCCACGGGATCGACCACCACGGCATTTTCCAGGCGCTTGCTCAGGAAGCGGATGCGCCGGTCGATCTCGCGCAAACGTTTCTTGCCGTAGATGTAATCGCCGTTTTCCGAGCGGTCGCCATTGCCGGCGGCCCATGAAACTACGTTGACCACCTCGGGCCGCTCGACCCGGACCAAGTGGTTCAATTCAGCCAACATATGGGCATGCCCGGCCGGCGTCATGTAATTGCCGGTGCCGGGCGGCAGCGGCGAAGCCTCTTCGCCTTCCTCGTCGGATTCCTGGCTGTCGTTGGGAACGAAGGCCTTGCTCATTCCGCCGGGCTGGACCGGCCGTTACGTATCAGTGCCTCACGGCGTTCCAGGTAGAAGTCGCGGGTGAACTCATAGTTATCCAACGCCGCCTCATCGAGGGCCTGCTTGGCCTCCAGCAGGTCGGCGCGCCTGCTAACCCAGCGCAACACCAAGGTACCGTTGCGGGTGGGGATATCTTCGATGTCGTAGACCAGGTCGGTGGTCATGGTATCGACCGCCAGGCCGACGCCATCCCGGATACTGCTGGGACCGAAGAAGGGCAGGACCAAGTACGGCCCACTGTCGATGCCCCACTTGCCCATGGTCTGGCCGAAATCCTCGTTGTGCTTCTTCAAGCCCATCGGCGTGGCGATGTCGATCAGTCCGAACAGGCCGAAGGTGCTGTTGAAAACGACACGCAGCAAGTCGGACGAAGCCTGTTCCAGCTTGAACTGCAACAGGCTGTTGGCGAACACGGTGACATCGTCCAGATTGGAATAGAAGTTGCGGACGCCGCTTTGCACCGGTTCCGGGGTAATGGCCTGGTAGCCTTTTGCCAGGGGCTTCATGGCGACGCGATCGACGCCATCGTTGAACGAATGCATGGTGCGGTTGAACGGCTCCAGCGGATCGCGCGGATCGCCGTTGCTCGCGCAGCCCGCCAGCAACAGGGCAGTGGTCAAGGCCAGGAGAGGTTTGCCATGGTGGTTCATATCGTCGTGAGCATATAGAGGCGTCAATGGGATATTAGCAGTTTACCGAAGCCCCACAGCGAGCAGCACAACTGAGCGAGTAAATACGCTTTACATGTTAAAAAGCTGTGGTTAGAATGCGCGCCTCTTTTGGGGGTATAGCTCAGCTGGGAGAGCGCTTGCATGGCATGCAAGAGGTCAGCGGTTCGATCCCGCTTACCTCCACCAAAGGTTACCGGGATTCGCGCAAGCGAATTCCGACTAGGTCAAGTCCCTATCGTCTAGAGGCCTAGGACATCGCCCTTTCACGGCGGTAACCGGGGTTCGAATCCCCGTGGGGACGCCAGAATAAACACTGGCATTACAAGGGCTTGCAGCGATGCAGGCCCTTTTTCTTTGGTACCGTGACTAGGCAGTGACCAGACTAGATTGCCGTCCGTGCTGAAGCTATCGGCTCGCACTCGCGCATTTTCGGCGCAAGGCTTCGGACAGATCATCCATGGCTTGGAAGGCTGTCTCTGCGCCTGGGCCTATGCCATGGCACCGCAACAGGCGCGCCTATGGTGCGCGTATCTGAACCCGGCATTCCTGGTTTCCGGCCAATTTCGGGTATTCTCGACGCCATGAGACTACGCTTCACCAAAATGCACGGCCTGGGCAACGATTTCGTCGTCTTCGACGGCATCTGCCAGGTCGTCGACCTCAGCCCCGAGCAGTTGCGCCACCTGGCCGACCGCCACTTCGGCGTCGGCTGCGACCAGATCCTGCTGGTCGAAAAGGCCGGCCGGCCGGATGTCGATTTCCGCTACCGCATCTTCAACGCCGACGGCGGCGAGGTGCAGCAATGCGGCAACGGCGCCCGCTGCTTCGTCCGCTTCGTGCACGACCAGGGCCTGACCGACAAGCGCGCGATCCGGGTCGAGACCGCCTCCGGCATCATCGCCCCGCGCCTGGAGGAGGACGGCCAGGTCACCGTCGACATGGGGCCGCCGCGCTTCGAGCCGGCCGACATCCCCTTCGTCGCCGATGCCCGCGCCGCCACCTATGTGATCGACATCGGCCAGCCGGTGGAAATCTCCGCCCTGTCGATGGGCAACCCCCATGCCGTACTGGAGACCTGCAACGTCGACACCGCCCCGGTCCAGGAATGGGGCCCGCTGATCGAACGCCATCCGCGCTTCCCCGAGCGGGTCAACGTCGGCTTCATGCAACTGGTGCACCGGCGCGCCATCAAGCTCAGGGTGTTCGAACGCGGCAGCGGCGAGACCCTGGCCTGCGGCACCGGCGCCTGCGCCGCCGCCGTCGCCGGCATGCAGCGCGGCCTGCTCGACCGCGAGGTCGAGGTGCAGACCCGCGGCGGCCGGCTTACCATACGCTGGGATGGCGAAGGCCATTCCGTATTCATGACCGGCCCGGCGGTCACCGTTTTCGAAGGCGAAATAGAGTTATGAGCATGGACACCCCCTCCCAGGACCAGATTGCCGAATACCTGCGCGACAACCCCGAGATGCTGGCCCAGATCAATGTGCCGCACCCCTACAGCGGCCAGGCCATCTCGATCGGCGAACGCCAGGTCATGTTGCTGCGCGACCGCGCCCGCAACCTGGAAAACAAGCTGAAGGAATTCATCCAGTTCGCCGAGGAGAACGACTCCATCGGCGACAAGATGCACCGCCTGTCGCTCGGCCTGATGCGCGCCAAGTCGCTGCCGGCGGCCCTGGAATCGCTCTACCTGAACCTCACCGAGCAGTTCGCCATTCCGCACGTGGCCCTGCGGGTCTGGAGCGCCGGCAACGAAATGACCGAATTCGAACCGGTCGGCGACGACATCCGTAGCCTCGCCGCCGGTCTCGCCCAACCCCAATGCGGCGGCGAGGCGCCCGAGGAAGTGCGCGCCTGGTTCGGCGAACATGGCGTCCACCTGCGCTCCTTCGCACTCACCCCGCTGCGCGACGACAAGGTCGAGGGCCTGCTGGTCATGGCCTCGGAAGACCCGGCCCGGTTTTACCCGGAGATGGGCACCCTGTACCTGAACTGGCTGGGCGAACTCTCCTCGGCGGCGGTCGCGCGCTTCCTGTAGCGATGCCCGATCCGGTCGCCGATTTCCTGAATCACCTGCGCGGCCGCAACTACAGCCCCCGGACAGTCCAATCCTACGGCGAGGATTTGGGCCACCTGACCGGCCTGGCCGGCTCGGTTCCGTTGGTACGCCTGGCCCCGCACGATATCCGCCGCTTCCTGGCCACCCTGCACGGACGCGGCTATGCCGCCGGCAGCCTGGCCCGCATCCTGTCCGGCTGGCGGGCCTTCTACCGCTTCCTGGCCCGCCAGGGCGGGTTGGACGCCAACCCCTGCACCGGCATCAGGCCGCCCAAGGGCCCGAAGCGGCTGCCCCACACCCTGTCGCCGGACGAGATGGCGCAGCTCCTCGACAGCGATGCCGACACCCCCCTGGCTATCCAGGACCGTGCCATGTTCGAGCTGGTCTATTCCTCCGGCCTGCGCCTGGCCGAACTGGTCGGCCTCGACCTCACCAGCGTCGACCGGACCAGCGGCGAGGTACGCGTGTTCGGCAAAGGCAGCAAGGAACGCATCGTCCCGGTCGGCGCCAAGGCCCTGGTCGCCCTGGCCGGCTGGCTGGCCGTGCGCGCCCTGGTAGCCAAGGACGATCAGGCCCTGTTCGTCGGCGCCCGCGGCGCCCGCATCTCGCCGCGCGTGGTGCAGGCCCGCCTGAAGGCCCTGGCGCTCGACCAGGGCATCGTCCAGAACGTCCACCCGCACGCCCTGCGCCATTCCTTCGCCTCGCACGTCCTGCAATCCTCCGGCGACCTGCGCGCGGTGCAGGAGATGCTCGGCCACGCCAGCCTGTCGACCACCCAGGTCTACACCCACCTCGACTTCCAACACCTCGCCAAGGTCTACGACCAGGCCCACCCGAGGGCCAAGAAGAAGTAGCCGGCCATGGTCAGCGCCAGCTTCCGCTTCTACGAGGAACTCAACGACTTCCTGGCCGCGGAGCGGCGCTATCGGACCTTCGCGGTCCCGTGCGCAGAGGGTGCCACGGCCAAGCACGCGATCGAGGCCCTCGGCGTTCCGCACACCGAGGTCGAACTGATCCTGGTCAACGGCGAGTCGGTCGGCTTCGACCGTAAGCTGGCGGAAGGCGACCGGGTGGCGATCTATCCGCGTTTCGAGGCCCTGGACGTAACGCCCCTGCTCAGGGTGCGCGAACGGCCATTGCGCGACACCCGCTTCGTCGCCGACGCCCACCTGGGCGGCCTGGCCCGGCTGCTGCGCATGGCCGGCTTCGATACCCTGTACGACAACCGTTTCCCGGATGCCGAGATCGTCGCTATCGCCGGGCGCGAGGGCCGCATCATCCTGAGCCGCGACCGCGAACTGCTGAAGCGGCGCGAGGTCAGCCACGGCTGCTATGTGCACGCCATCGCACCGGAAGAACAGTTGCGCGAGATCGTCGAACGCCTCGACCTGGCGCGCAGCGCGCGGCCGTTCAGCCTATGCCTGTGCTGCAACACGCCGCTCCGGCCGGTGGCGAAGGCGGCGGTGCTGGACCGGCTGCCCGAACGGGTGCGCACGGATCAGGAGCGCTTCAGCACCTGCGCCGCCTGCGGCCGGGTCTATTGGGAGGGTTCGCACTGGCGCGCCATGCGCCGCATGCTCGACGGCCTGTTGCCGGCTCGCGGCGGCGAGGCCGCCCCGGTCAATGCGACCGCGGGCTCGGCAGGGTCCACTGGCTCCCCAGCCAGTGGTTGAACGCCCGGCAGGAGCTCAGCTTGCCGGGGAAGCCGCCATAGGGATAAACGGTCATCTCGCCGAGCCGGATGCCCTCCGGCGTGTCGTACAGGTCGACCCGAACGAAATCGAGGCCCCGGCCCAGGCTCTCCGCGGCCGCGACCATCTCGGCCAACGGCTCCGGACGCCGCCAAAGCGATGCGTCGGCGACCGTGACCTTTTCCCGCGTCATCCGGAACACCCGCCAGTCGCGGTCGAAATATCGGGTATCTGAATCGGTCAGGGCAAACAGCGGCCCGCCCGGGGCGATGGCCCGAACGTGGCCGGCCATGGTGTACAGGCGATACACCTTGAAGATACCGCCGCCGCGCTGGGCGACGGCCGGTTCAACCAGGATTCTGGGCCGCATGGCCTGGTAGGCCCATTCCTGGCGTCGGTATTTGCGCCCCAGCCAGTCCCGGCACAGCGCGACGGCTGCCTCCCGGCTCAGGCGGTAAAACTCGATGGCCTCACGGCCGAGGCGGCGGCCGTCCGTGCCGACGAAACCGCCGCCATCCTTGAACCGGTAGAGCGCCCCATCGATAGCGGCGATGTTCCAACCGCAGCCGTGGCTGGCCTTGATGAAATACTCGGCCGGTAGGGCATCGAACGGGATGTCCTCGGGATCCTCGGTCACGTGCAGGTTGGCCACGGCCTGGACGCCACGCTCGCGGGCATACATCTTGACCAGATACTTGTCCTGCACCGTGGTCAGCAGCGGGTTGCGGTCGTGCGCCATGCGCCAGCGCACCTTCCAGGAAAAACTCCGATGCCAATGCTCATCCAGGCGTAGCAGACGCTCCCGCCAATCTTCCAGCACGCGCATGCGCCCCCGGCCTAGAGGCTCACCGACTCGATGAAGGCGACCTCGTCGCCGGCCTTGATCTCGGCGGCCGGATCGGCCTCCCGCTTGTTGATGGTGATGTGCAGGGTGGCGCGCGCCTGGCCGAAGGCCGCCTGCCAGTCGCCGCCGCGCACGGCCAGTACCTTCATCAGGGCGGCGATGTCCTTCACGCTGGGCGGCAGGCGCAGGGTCTCGCGACCGATGCCCAGCTTGGCCATGAGGTCGCCGAAATACAGGACGGTAATGGGGTTCATCTCGGACTCCGGATTCGTTTCACTGGCCGGGATTCTACCGGCTCCGCCGCACGGGCAAAAAAATGGCGCTTTCCCGGAAAGGAAAGCGCCCCGTAAGTGAAGTCTCTGAGAGCGAACTTGCGAACGCAGCCATGATTCAGCAAGGTGCGTGCCAACCCGAAACCGGCCGGATCGGCCCGATATCCGGTCCGACCACGAAACAGCGCGCACCAGCACGGTGCGGCCGGCCCCTTTGCGAGGCATCGGCCGGCCGCGCCGGCCGAGCGGCTATAATCCGCCGACTGCCTTCTTACCCCCGCCCATGCCCGCCGATCTCCTAGAAGGGCTCAATCCCGACCAGCTTGCCGCCGTCACCGCCCCGGGCTCCGCCCTGGTCCTGGCCGGGGCCGGCTCGGGCAAGACCCGCGTGCTCACCACCCGTATCGCCTGGCTGGTCCAGACCGCCCAGGTCTCGCCCATGGGCCTGCTCGCGGTCACCTTCACCAACAAGGCGGCCAAGGAGATGCTGACCCGGCTCTCGGCCATGCTGCCGATCAATACCCGCGGCCTATGGGTGGGCACCTTCCACGGCCTCTGCAACCGGCTCTTGCGCGCCCATCACCGCGACGCCGGCCTGCCGCAGCTGTTCCAGATCCTCGACTCGGCCGACCAGCTGTCCGCCATCAAGCGCCTGCTCAAGGCCCTCAACGTCGACACCGACAAGTACGAGCCGCGCAAGGTCCAGGCCTTCATCAACATGAACAAGGAGGCCGGCCTGCGCGCCGACAAGGTCGAGGCCTGGGACCCCTACACGCGCCGGCTGACCGAGCTGTTCGCCGAGTACGACGCGCAGTGCAACCGCGAGGGCGTGGTCGACTTCGCCGAACTGCTCCTGCGTTCCTACGAGCTACTGTCCCGCAATGCCCTCCTGCGCGAGCACTATCAGACCCGCTTCCGGCACATACTGGTCGACGAGTTCCAGGACACCAGCAAGCTGCAATACGCCTGGCTGCAATTGCTGGCAGGGCCGGACACGGCCCTGTTCGCGGTCGGCGACGACGACCAATCGATCTACGCCTTCCGGGGCGCCGACGTCGGCAACATGGGCGTGTTCATGCGCGACATGGGCCTCATCGAGCCGATCAAGCTGACCCAGAACTACCGTTCCCACTCCACCATCCTGGACGCCGCCAACGCGGTGATCGCCCAGAACGCCAATCGCCTGGGCAAGGACCTGTGGACCGACGCCGGGGTGGGCGAGCCGATCCGCCACTACCAGGCCATCGACGACCGCGAGGAGGCCGGCTTCGTGGTCGAGGCGATCAACGAGCTGTACCGCGAGGGCCTGGCCTACGCCGACATCGCCATCCTGTACCGCTCCAACGCCCAGTCGCGCGCCATCGAGCACGCCCTGTTCACCGCCGGGCTACCCTACCGGGTCTACGGCGGCCAGCGCTTCTTCGAGCGGGCCGAGATCAAGCACGCCCTGGCCTACCTGCGCCTGATCGCCAACCCGGAGGACGACAACGCCTTCCTGCGCGTGGTCAACTTCCCGACCCGCGGGGTCGGCGCGCGCAGCCTGGAAGTACTCGACGCGGCGGCGCGCCAGGGCGGCATCAGCCTGTGGCAGGCGGCCTGCGCCGGCGGCGGCAAGAACAAGGGGCTGGCCGGCTTCGTGCAGTTGGTCGAGGGCATGCGCGCCGAGGCCCAGGGTCTTGGCCTGCCGGAAGCGGTCGAGATCATGCTGGCCCGGTCCGGCCTGATCGAGCACTACAAGACCGAGAAGGAGGGCGAGGGCCGGATCGAGAACCTGAACGAGCTGACCAACGCCGCGCTCGCCTTCGTGGGCGAATCGGACGAGCCGAGCCTGACTGCCTTCCTGGCCCACGCCGCCCTGGAGGCGGGCGACCACGAAGCCGGCGCCTCGGCCGACGCGGTCCAACTGATGACCGTGCACGCCGCCAAGGGCCTGGAGTTCCACACCGTGTTCATCACCGGCTTGGAGGAGGGCCTGTTCCCGCACGAGAACGCCCTGAACGAGCAGGACGGCCTGGAGGAGGAGCGCCGGCTGATGTACGTCGCCCTGACCCGTGCCCGCCGGCGCCTGTTCATCAGCCACGCCCAGCAGCGCATGCTGCACGGCCAGCCGCGCTACGGCCTGCCCTCGCGCTTCCTGGAGGAGATCCCGGCCGCGCTGGTGCATTCGCTCAACCTCCACCGCCGCTCCTCGCCCCCTCCCCCGCGCGCGGGACAAGACCTTTGGTCGCAGGACGCAACGCAGTTGCGGTCCCGAGCGGAGCGAGGAATGGACCGAAGGTCCACAGAGGACTGGGGTGGGGGGAAGGTCGTCCAGCCCCCGCAACCCTCGCGCGCGCTGCCCTACAAGATCGGCGCCCGGGTCAGCCATCCGCGCTACGGGGAAGGCGTGGTGTCCGGCTACCAGGGCCAGGGCGCCGAGGCCGAGATCCGGATCGCCTTCCCCAAGGTCGGCGACAAGTGGTTCCTGCTCGAATACGTCAAGCTGACACCATGCTGAGCCCGACCCCTCAGGCGCGGCCGGACGCCTCCGTCACCGTGGCCTGGACGTAGGTCCGGCCGTCCTCCTCGAAGGTGGCCAGGCCGACCGCTACCGGGAAGGTGGTGCCGTCCTTGCGCTGGCCCTGGAGATCCAGGCCCTCTCCCATGGCACGGGTCGCCGGCGCGCGCAGATACGCCTCGCGCAACTTGGCATGGCCGTTCTGGCTGGCCTTGGGGATCAGGCGCTCGACCGACTGGTTGAGCAGTTCGCCGGCGCCGTAGCCGAACATCTTTTCGGCCATGGGATTGGCCATCTCGATGGCGCCCTGGTCGTCCACCACCAGGAGGCCCACCGGGCTGGTCTGCATCATCAGCTGCAGGCGCGCCTCGATACGCCGGTGGAGCGCCTCGACCCGCTTGCGCCCGGAGATGTCGGCGACGAAGGCGTCGACAAACATCTCGCCGTTCTCGGTGAACGGGCTCAGGCTGATCTCGATCGGGAACTCGCTGCCGTCCTTGCGCCGGCCGTGCAGCTCGCGCCCCTGGCCCATGGGGCGCGCCGAGGGGTCGGCCAGGTAGGCGGCGAACATGGCGGCATGTCCGGGCCGGGCCGACTCGGGCAGCAGGAGTTCGAGCGGCTGGCCGAGCAGGTCGGTGCTGTCGTAGCCGAACATCCGCGCCAGGGCCTTGTTGACCAGGACGATACGGGCGCCCTTGTCGACCACCAGGAGACCGTTGGTGTTGGCCTCGACGACCAGGCGGAAGCGTTCCTGGGCCTGGCGCAGGACATTCGCCGCCTCGGCCTCGGCATGCGCCCTGGCCGCCTCGCCGAGGGCGCGCGCCCGGCCGGTCAGGGCACGGGCCAGGAGAATGGACAGTACGGCGTAGAGGGCCAGCAGGGCGGCCATGTAGAAGACCACGGGGCGCCAGGCGGCGGTGCGCATCAGGGTAAGCTGCTCGCCGGACAGGTGGGCGACCACCAGCCAGGTCGGGAT
>JAAXVP010000058.1 GCA_013335435.1 Thiobacillus sp.
CTGGCGCGGCAGGGCCGGCACGCGGACGCCGCGGGCGATGCGGTCGCCGCTGGCCTGGCGCACCGCCTCCAGGGGGCGCTGGATGCCGTCGAAGATGCCGCCCAGCAGGCCGGGGCCGAGTTCCACCGAGAGCGGCAGGCCGAGGCCCTCGGCCGCCTCGCCCGGCGCCAGGCCGGTGCTGTCCTCGTAGAGCTGGGCCAGGGCGGTGCTGCCGTCGCGGGCGATCACCTCGCCGACCAGGCCGAGGGCGCCGACGCCGACCTGCTCGCCCAGGACCACGCCGGGCAGCTCCAGGCGCACCAGCGGGCCGTTGATCTCGATCACCCTACCCATGCAGGCCTCCCAGTTCCGGCGGACCGGCGAACATCCGCGCCATCACCGCGCCGGCCATGGCCTCGGCCAGGCGCTCCAGGCGCGCCTCGAAGGTCTGGTCCAGGCGTGCGCGGTTGTCGGCCAGACGCACCGAGACGCCGCCCAGGCTGTCGCGGCCGTGGCCGGCCAGTTCGATGCGGCGGCCGGGCGCCGCGCGGGCGCTCAGGGCGGACCAGAGCGGGCCGAGCATGGCGAGGTCGGTACCGTTCACCTCGGCGACCAGATCGCCTTCCGGCAGCCGGCCGGCGGCCGCCGCGACGTAGCTCTCCAGCACCGCCAGGTAACGCTGGCTGTCCTGGCTCAGGTCGACCAGGGCCAGGCGCACGTTGCTGATCGCGGCCTGGGTGAGCGCCCAACGCAGACGGTCCAACTCGGCGGTCAGGCGACCCTCGGCGGCCTGCACCCGACGCGAGACCAGGCGGTCCGCCTGGGCACGCACCTGGTGGCGTTCGCGCGCCTCCGCCGCGGCCAGACGTTCGGCCGCCTCGTCGAGCAGGCGGTCGCGGGTCGCGGCGGCGTTCTGGAGCCGCTCGCGCGCCAGGGTCTCGGCCTGGTCGAGCAAGGCCTTTTCCAGTTGGCTGATCCGGCTTTCGTCATCCATGGCCAACACCAGTGACAAAGTGACGAGGTGACAAAGTGACGAAGTGACATAAAGCGCGGTACAGCCGCACCACCCGACCTGTCACGCTGTCACGGGTCACTCTGTCACTCCTTTCAACGCCTCCGGCCCCAGCACCGCATGCACCACCGCATCGACCACCGGGGTGTAGTCATTCGGCGCCGACAGGGGCGGCAACTCGGTCACCACGATGCGGCCGCCCTCGTTGCGCAACCGGTGCAGCCACTCGCCCCCGCCGCGCGCCAGATGCGCCTCGAGCAGGACCAGGGCGCCGTCGCCCGAGGCCCACAGGTCGGCCAGCACCTGTTCCACCCTGGCCGCATCGGCATCCGCATACACCTCGGCGCCGATCAGCCCGAAGCCCTCGGCCAGGCCGGCGCTGCCCAGCATCACCAGGCGGGCGGCTGTCGCGCTCATAGCTTGCCCAGCATCAGGATCGACATCACCAGGCCGTAGATCGCCACGCCTTCGGCCAGGCCCAGGTAGACCAGGGTGCGGCCGAACATCTCGGGCTTCTCGGCGATCACCGCCAGGGCGGCCGAACCGACCGGGCCCAGGGCGATGCCGGCGGCGATGGCGGCCAGGCCGGTGGGCAAGCCGACGCCCAGGAGGGCGAGGCCGTAGCCCAAGGTGATCTCGCGCGCCGGTGCGGCGGCCTCCTGGGCCATGACCTGCTCGACGCCGAGGAACAGGACGCCGGCCAGGGCGAGGGCGAACAGGGCCAGGTTGGCCAGCACGCCGCCCTTCAGCCAGGGCGGCGGGGCCTTGCGCCCCAGTTCGAGATACAGCCCCATGACGATCAGGCCCGCCACGCACAGCCCCATCAGGGCGACCAGTATGCTCATGTCCGTCTCCAATCAGGTTGGAATGGGTGACACGCCCCCTCTCCCCCAGCCCCTCCCCCTCGAGGGGGGAGGGGTGCGCGGCAGCGCGGGTGAGGGTGCAAGAAAACCAGCTTCATCGCTCGCCGCCCAACACCAGGCGCAACGGCCGGAACTCAACGCCGTCGCCGGCGAAGAACCGGGAAAAGCCTTCGTAATACATCAGGCGCAAGGCCTGGATGGCGACGATGCCGCCCTCCAGGACGATGATCACGACATTGCCGAGCACCACCGCCGTGCCGTGGCCTATCGTATCCAGTCCGGCGGCGATGGTGAACACCGCCAGGGCCAGGGCGACGTGGTTGAGGCTGAAGGCCGCCACGCGCAGGAAGGACAAGGTATTGGCGAACAGCTTGGCGAGCGTCTCCAGGCTCTCGACCAGGGCTACCACCACGCGCTCGCCGACCGAGCCGGGGGTCTCGGCGCCGGTCCAGAGCGCCATGGCGGCCAGCGCGGCCACGGCCAGCAGGCCGGGCAGGATGCCGAAGCCGGAGCCTGACAGGACATTGCCCAGGCCGGACAGGGCGGCGAGATAAAGAACCAGCCCGGCCAGGCCGCTGCCGGCCAGCAGGGCATCGCCGTAGCGGCGGCCGGTCAGGCGGTTGTAGATGGTGATCAGCAGGGTGACCGAGATGAAGCCGACCCCGAAATAGACCGCCAGCCAGAGCATGCGGCCCGGGTCATGCAGGGGCGACTGCCAGACCGGCGCGATCAAATCCTCGTAGCCGAACGCACTGCCGTAGAGCAAACCGAAACCGACCGACGCCAGGCCGGCCGCCGCGCCGATCCAGCGCAGTCCGGCCAGGCGGCCGCGCAGGAGCAGCGCCCCGGCGAACAGCACGGCGCCGTGGCCGACGTCGCCGAACATGGCCCCGAACAGCAGGACATAGCAGAACGCCACCAGCAGGGCCGGGTCGAACTCGCCGTAGCGCGGTACGCCGTAGCCGCGCACCAGGCCGGTGAAGGGCTTGAGCCAGGCCGGATAAGCGAGCAGGGACGGCACCGCTTCGCCCGCCTCCGGGTCACGGCTGGCGAGCATGTAGCGGCCGTGGAAGCGCGCCTCCAGGGCATCGTGCAGCTCGACCAGGGTGCGCTTGGGCACCCAGCCGGAAAAGATCGCCAGCTGGCCCTTGGCCGACAGCCCGAGCAGGGACGACTCGGCCAGCGGCCTGGCCAGGGCCAGCAACACGCGGGCCTGGCGCAACCACTGGGCGTATTGCCGCCAATGCTGCTGACGCAGCTCGCAATGGTCTGCGACCATGGCCTCCAGGCGGGCGCCCTCGTCATCCAGATAGCGCCCGGCCAGGGAAGGATCGGTGCGCAGTTCCGGCGGCACCGGCAGATCGCGCCAACCGGCATGGGCCAGGAGGCCGCCCAGACGGTTTTCGCCCTGGCCGTCCTCCGCACGCGGCCCGGCCACCACCACGAAGGCCTGGTCGCCGGTACGGTCGAACACCGTCAGCAGATAGCCGGCCACCTCAAGCGCCTCGCCCAGGCGCTTGAGGTTGACCGCCGGGATTTGGCCCAGGCGGGTATCGAGCAGGCCGTCCTTGCGCAGCAATCGGGCCGGGTCGACGTCCAGGGCGGAGAGCCGGACATAGGTCTCGCGCAGGCTGTCCAGGCGCGCCTTCTCCTCGGCCATGCGGGTCTCGTGTTCGTGGCAGCCGGAGCAGGCCTGCCAGATCTCCTGCAGGCGCCGGTTGATGCCGGCCAGCTCGCGCTCGTTGGGCGCGATGGCGTCGGCCGGGATGGCGGCCGCGTCGTTGTGGCCGCAGTACTCCATGATCTTGTCCAGGCGCGCGGACGCCTCCAGGTACAGCTCCCGATAACGCTCGCCGGTGGCCGGGCCGGCCTTGCCGGCCGGTCCGAAACCGCCGTGCCGGGCCAATTGCAGCGCCATCTCCTGACTCTCGCTGGCCAGACACAGCAGTTCGACCTTGAGCATGGGGCTGGCCTTGAACATTCAGAGCCCCCCCGTCGCCTGCCGGATATCGTCCCGGGCCAGACCCAACCTTCTGCCGCGCAGGATGCCGCGCAGGTCGCGCAGGTCGGCCTCGCGCCGGATCAGGTAGGCGAGCGCACGGGCCAGCGGGTGGCCGGGCCGGCTCAGTACCGTGTCGGCCCGGTCGAGCGACCAGCGCTCCAGGCGGGCGGCAACCTCCGGTATGGTGGCCGCGCCGGCCAGGGCTGCGGCCATATCGCCGGGCAGGCCGGCCAGCACCGAACCGATGTCGTCGCGGCCGACCAGCTGGCGCAGCAGCGAGGGCGTCAGCCGGTAACCCGGCGTCAGCAGCAGGTAATAGACCTGGGCCGGCGGCAAGCCGTAGTTGAAACGGTAACGCAACAGCCAGACCAGGTTGGTGCGGTCGATCAAATCGGCCATCAGGCGCCGGAGACCGCCGTCCGTGCTCGCCTCGATGGCGCGCGCGCGCCGGATCAGGCCGTCGAAGTAGGCCCGATCCAGGGTGGCGTCGAGGATGAACGGGTCGTGGCTCTCCTCGAAGGCCTGGCGGGCGTTGCGCACGATCTCGGCATAGGCGGTCCGTTCCAGACGGCGCATCAGCTCGGTGACGTCCTCGGCGCGCATCAGGGCATCGGCATCGAGATGGGTGAAATAACCGAGATCGAGCAGGCGCGCGGCGGTGACGCCGGCGCCTTCTCCCGCCATCTTGGCGCGGATCAGCGACTTGACGTTGGAAACCTCGAAGCGCTCGATCCAGTAGAGCAGGAACTGGCGGGCCACGCCGGCGAGCGGACGCAGCAGGATGCGGGTCTCGTCGAGCAGGATGGCGACGATGCGCGCTTCCAGGGAGCGCGGGTCGTCGTCGACGTAGCCGCCTGCCAGACGCTTGAGGCCCCCCTGGTCGAGCAGGTCGGGCAAGGCCGCGTCCTCGGCCTCGATCAGGCCGGCAAGCTGGGCATCCGACCAGAGACGGCTTTTGAACAGGCTGACCCGGGTGTCGAGGTAGACGTGCATCAGGCCTCCGGGTCGAGCAGCAGGGCCAGGGCCGCCGCGATGGCCGCTTCCTCGTTGCGGTCGGCCTGTTCGCGCAGGACGCGCTGGCGGGCCTCGAACTTGCGCGTCAAGTCGGCGACCAGTTGGCCGGCCCGGTCCTCGGCCTCGCGCATGATCGGCTCCCGGCGCTTGGCCGCCTCGTCCTGGAAGCGCGCCTCGTTGCGGCGCACCTCGTCCATGGCGGCATCGACGATGCGCTTGCGTTCGGCCTCGGCCGCCTCGATGATCGCCTCCGCACGGGTCTCGGTCTCCAGCAGGCGTTTCAAAACGTCTTCCATGACCCACCTATTTCCGACAGGGTTATTGGAACTATAGATGGCTGGGCGGAAGGCGCGCCAAGGCGTGGCGGAGAAAACGGTATCGCAGGTGATCGCGGGATCGACAAGCCGGGCGACACTTTGCTGAAGGAGACCTGCCTGACGAGCTAATTCAGCAACTCGGCCGAAGCAGCTGTACAGCCAGCAACCAGCCTCGGTCTGCAATGAAGCGGCCAGCGGCCATTAAGACGAAGGGCAGTGTACGGATTGACGAATTTGTGCCCCGACCCGTTGCCGTCATTCTACCTGCCGAGAATCCGACGGCGGGAATAGGCAGATTCTGGCTGTGTTGGCGTCCACATCAGATTGAGGATAGGTTGTAGGGCACCTCGAAAAACCCTGGCTTCGTCGCTCCCTTGAAAGAGGGAGCCCAGTAAAATCAACAGGCTGGATTCCCGCCTTCGCAGGAATGACGGTTTTTCGAGGTTCCCTGTAGTCTTTGCCGGCCAGCCGGGAGCAGTCAAAGTTATAGTTTGCGTCGCAACAAGGGAAATCATTGCCGTAGGGCTCAGTGTGTCTTATGATCGGAAAATTCTTAAGCAATCCAATAGGTTAGAACATTCCGTTTGTTAATCTTATGAGACTTAAAGTAGCTTCCGCGATGACATCAACAGCTAACTCTCTTCTAACTGCCATTGATCTGTATTCTGGCTCGGGTGCAGTGACCGAGGGGTTGAAGCACATCGGATTCAATGTGTTGGCCGCTGTAGACTCCGATCCAGTGTCCTGCAAAACTTATCGGGCGAACCACGAGAAGGTTCATCTATATGAACGGGATATTCGGGAAGTCAGTCCGGCAGATATCCGTAAAGATATTCGGCATAAAGGCAATATCAGTCTGCTAATTGTGTGTGCGCCTTGTCAGCCTTTTAGCACGCAGAATAAAAAGCGATTTCAGGATGATCCAAGAGCTGCGTTAGTGTTGCAGGCAATAAAGTTCATCAAGGAGTTTTCCCCTTCGTTGGTTTTTTTCGAGAATGTTCCGGGGATAGCTGCAAATGGGCCAATAGACCAGCTACGCCGCGATTTGCACACGTTTGGATATTCACTTGGAGAACTGAGAGTAATCGATGCGGCGGACTGCGGTGTGGCGCAGCGGAGAGAACGATGCATCATGGTTGCGGCGAAGGAGCAGGAACGGATTGATCTCTTCTACGCCTCGATTAGATCCTGCGAGTCGAGGAATGTTGCAGATCTTATTGGTCATCTCCCATCGTTGGGTTCCGGCGAGAGGGATGCGTCGGACCCGCTCCACTTCGCGCGGCGGCATCATCAGATAACGCTGGAGCGCTTAAAACACATCCCTAAGAACGGTGGGAGCCGCTCGTCGCTCCCAAAGAGACTACAGCTCAAATGCCACAAGGGGCGCGATGGCGATTTTCCCGATGTATACGGGCGCATGAAGTGGGACGATGTGGCCCCGACACTGACAACTGGCTGCACGGATTTAACCAAGGGGCGGTATGTACATCCCCGTGATGATCGGGCCATCACATTACGTGAAGCTGCATTGCTGCAATCGTTTCCGCCCGAGTACAAATTCTGTGGGAACAGCGGACAGATCGCCCGGCAGATTGGCAACGCGGTGCCCGTGGAAATGATCAAGGCCCTGGAGTTGCCATTCAGGCGGGCACTGGAATTCTCCTCTCCCTGCCGTGGACGGAATGGCAAAAGCTAGCGACAGGAGTAAGCCGGCAGCAAATTCGGAAACAGTTTCCCGCTCCATGCGGGATATGCCTGAGTCCGATACTGGCCCTGAAATGCTGGTTCGGCGGCTATTGTTTCGTGCCGGTTTTCGCTACCGAGTTCAGTACCCGGTACCAGGACGGAAACGTCGAAGCATAGACATCGCGTTTCCAGGGAAGAGGCTGGCGATATTCATTGATGGCTGTTTTTGGCACGGCTGTTCAGAACATCGTACTATTCCGGCCCATAATGCCCGGTGGTGGGCGGACAAAATTCAGACAAATCGCAAGCGTGATGAAGATACGACTTTGCTCCTGCAAGAGGCGGGCTGGCAGGTGTTCCGATTTTGGGAGCATGACGATCCGACTCGGATAGTCGAATCCGTTCGCACGTTTTTCAAGCGCGGGGAGAAATAGGAAATCCAAATGGGATATTTGAACTCTCGGTCGGCATCCATCAAGGTCAGGGCACGGGCCGTCGATATGCTCGGTCGGCAGCAAATTGCCGGCATTCCCACTGCGCTCCATGAACTGTTTAAGAATGCGTATGACGCATTCGCGCGACGGGTGGAAGTGGATGTGTTGGTTAAAAACCGCGCACTCATTTTGCGCGATAACGGTTACGGCATGACCGAGGACGAATTCCGGAATCGCTGGCTGACACTGGGTACGGAAAGCAAAGTCGGTCAATCGGAGATGCGCGCGCCCTGGCTCGGCGAATTCGGAGAAGTTCCGCGCAGGATTCTCGGGGAAAAAGGGATTGGTCGTTTGGCAATTGCAGCCATCGGACCGGCGGTCCTAGTCATGACTCGTTCCAACAAAGAGGCTCAGGGACTCGGCGAACTGGTCGTTTGCCTAATCCACTGGGGTTTGTTCGAGATACCCGGAATTGATCTGGACCGCATACGTGTCCCCGTGGTGACCCTGCCCGGTGGAACACTTCCCGACAAGGCGTTAATGAATTCACTGGTGGACGATGTTATCGCCGGGATGGATGTACTGGGGGATGAACTTCCTGAAGCGGATCGCCAGCGAATTACCGGGGATTTGGAATTGATGCGAGTCCCGACCGACTCAATTTTTTCCAAGCTCGAAGGGAACGAAGATAGCGGCGACGGGCCATTGTCATTGGAGGGGGACGGATTCGGAACCCATTTTCTCGTTCGACCCTACGATGATGTATTGGATGCCGATCTGGCAAGTGAGTCCGAAGGAGAGGTCTCGCGCCTACGGAAGTTACTCATCGGGTTCGGAAACACGATGTTGCCGGACTTGCCGCCGCCCCCGATCAAAGCAACATTCCGGGTCAAGCATCTGAATGATGATGTGGTCGATTACATCGGTGATAAAGCGTTTTTTAATCCAGATGAGTTTTTGACGGCCGACCATATTTTTAAAGGCCGGTTTGATGACTATGGTCAGTTTTCCGGTGAAGTGAAAGTATTTGATCGCAACCCGGTCCCCTACTCACTGAATTGGCCCGGTGCAAAAGGAAAACCTACGGATTGCGGATCTTTTGAAATCCAATTCGCAGTTGTTCAAGGCTTACAGCATCAATCCATGTTGGCTCCCGATGATTGGGTGGACATGATTGCGAAGCTTAATGCGGCCGGTGGGCTATACATTTATCGAGATGGCGTACGGGTTCTTCCTTATGGTGATGCCGATTTCGATTTTTTGCATATCGAAAAACGACGGACTTTAAAAGGATCTGATTGGTTCTTTTCTTTTCGGAGGATGTTCGGGGCGATATTGGTTTCATCGCGAGATAACCCAGCGCTTAAGGATAAGGCTGGCCGTGAAGGATTTCGTGAAAACATCGCTTACCACCAATTTCGGGAAATGCTTGAAAACTTGCTACAGCAATTGGCAAAAGATTTTTTTCGAAAGGAAGCCCAATTCACTGAGTACAACGATATTCGGACGGAGATGGATGCTCGCAATGATCTGTTGAAGAAGCGTGAGAAGCTTGTCGCGGTTAAGAAAGATAAATTCAAGAATGAGCTCAGTAGCTTTTTCGAGCGTGTGGAGGCCGGCGATCCCGGTAGCGATGTAGATGCATTCGGCCAGCGTCTTATGACCCGATTGGATGCCATTGAGCGGATCGATGATCCCGATGCGATGGGCGTTGACTTGCATCGCGCCGAGGCCGAGTTCCGGGATGGTTTAGAACGGTTGCGTGGTGAGTATCGTGTTCGCCGCCCGCAGGGCATCGGCTTGACCAAGCAACTCACCAGCGATTGGCAAGCCTACAGGCGAGTTTCAGCTGAACTGGAAGCAGAATGCTTCATGCCGCTCGCCGCTGAATTCGAAAAGCGGATGAGCTTACTGCTGGAGCGGCGCGGTGCCGAGTTGGATCGCCGGGCGATGCTGAGGGAAACGCTGGAGCAAAGAACATCGAGTATCGAAAAGGCGGTTTCCCGGAGTAAAAGCAATGCCCAGGAGGGCTTGCACAAGGCCCGCGATTCGGTGACCAAGGGGATTTCGGAAAGCGTGCGTCGCCTCCATAACGAAATTGCCACGGTGCTTTCTGACTTCGAGCGAACCAAGATATCCGAGTTCGATTCCGCGGAATTGCAATCGGTACGCGCCATGCTCGAAGGCCGACTGGATGATGTCTCACAGCGGGAGACGAACTTTCTGGAGCGATTGCGCGAGCAGATGGATGCACTCTCCGAAGCCGTCGATGCCGGCGTACTGCCCGATGACGTGGTATCCGCGCTGGAGGACAGCAATCAACAGCTGATCGAGGAAATGGAGGAGTCCTTACAATGGGCCCAGGTCGGGATGGCGCTCGGGGTGGTACAACACGAATTCAATGGCGTGGTGCGTAACGTACGCAAGGGCATTCGCGAACTCCGCCCCTGGGCGGCGGGCACCCCGGAATTGCGAAACTTGTTCGACGATTTGCGCACCGGTTTTTCGCACTTGGAAGGGTATCTCAAACTCTTTGCTCCTCTCGAACGCCGGACGCGCCGTGAGCGGGTGGAACTTACCGGAGAGGATATTCGGGCGTATGTGGTGAGCGTGTTCGAAGCGCGGTTCGCACGCCACGACATCAAGCTCCGCCTAACCGAGGAATTTCGGCGTTTCGTTGTGGAGGTCTTTCCCTCGACGTTACTTCCTGTGTTCATCAACGTTGTTGATAACGCCTGTCACTGGCTCGCGGAGGCAACCCCTGATCGTCGGTGGATTGAATTCGATGCGAATGAAAACGGAGTTGTGATTTCCAACGGTGGTCCGGGCATTGAAAAGCGATTGGCGGAACGAATATTCGACTTTGGGTATTCCACGAAAAAGAATGGTCGTGGAATGGGGTTGAGCATAGCGCGCCGGGCTCTTCGTCATGAGGGAATGGATATCTCGATAATTGATCCGGGTTTGGAGAACTCGCCGCGGTTTCAAATTACAGTTGGCAAGCAGGATAAACAGGGAGACTGAATAAATGTTGGCTGAGCATTACTTGGAAAAGGCGAGGGCATTCCTGAAAACGGTCGTTTGCTTCGATGATGAACCAGTTGATGGCAATGTGCGTACGTTACCTAAAACTCGTATTGCAATACGTGCAGACTCGGGATTTGATGACAACGAGCTGGCTAATCGCATTGACCAAGGCGATCAGTTGCCGAGCCAACATATAGAAGATTCACATCCGCTGTATTTCCACTCCGCAGTGAATGCGTTTGCGGAGGTGGGCATCTTATGTTCGGTGCTTAAGCCGGATCAGAGTGGTGATCTGCTCGTTAAAAGAATTGCCGATTTAGCAAATAGCGCCGATGTTACTGTTCTGGACTGGGAGCTGGAGGGACGCGCGGGCGGTTCCGTAACTTGCAAAAAAGCGATCAAGAAGATACTGGATAACGATGTTAGCGAAGGTGGACGTCTTCGACTGATCGTCGTATTCACTGGGACAGATGGAAGGCTTGCGGTTGAAGACCTTGCGCAAGAGCTTGCAACGCTTGGTGGCGCGCGTGTTGACGGCGAATTTGCTCTGACCGGTAATCACTGGCGAGTGGTGGTTTTTCAAAAACCGGACACCAATAAGCCAACTGCTGAACCTGTACCTTATTCCGAGTTGCCGAGGAAGGTCGTTGCTGAGTTTGCGAAATTGACCAATGGCTTGCTCCCAAGTGCCATTCTCCATGGTATTACGGAGATTCGGAATAATACTCATCGACTCCTTGCGGTTTTTGATGGCGATCTCGATGGAGCTTTCTTGACGCATCGCGCATTGATTCCCGATCCGAATGATGCTGAGGATTTCCTGCTTGAAATGGTCCAAGATGAACTTGGCGCCATTATGCGGAAAAACGGATTCAAAAACTGTGTGGGAGGCGCCCGGAGCACGGAGTGGATTAAGTCAAAAAATATATGCCAAGAAAGTGATGACAAGAGAAATTCACTATTAAAAGCAGTGACCGACTCTTCGAAGGACAAAATCATTGACTTTAGCGGGCCGTTTCAACAGGGGAACAAGGACAAGAAGAAAGTTGCGGACAAAATACTGCAGGCGTTGTATGGGAAAAATCAGGATGTGGCAGACAGCGGCAGCCAACGGCTTTCACAGCTAGCTGGGCTATATGGTGCGGGCATTCCATCAACAGTCGACGACCTCAGAATGCAACTTGGCACCTTGGTTAGGGATGTGGATGGGGGAAATCGTTATCTAATGTGTTTACAGCCGCTATGTGACAGTGTCCGCATATCCGAGCCCACATTGTTCCCATTTCTGATTCTCGATGCCGTTACTCCTGAGAATGGTGCGAAGTACAAAGATTTGTACGTCAAACCAATTGAGGGCGATGGTGTCTGGCTTCAGATTACCCCCTCCCCCAAAAAACTCCTGTCCTATCTTTACGATCCGGTGCGGAATGACGGTTGTTCGGTTTGGAAAGCTAAGCTCAACAATGGCGTTCCGAGGTTCGAATTTGTGGACGGTGACAAGACTCATACCTTAGTTTGGATAGGAGAAGTAAAGCTAGGAAAGGCTCAACGTGTTGCTAGTGGTATTGCGGCGAGATTCCATACCCTTGGGGTAGATGAGTTCGAATGGCAGAGACTTAATCAGAAGGCAGGTAACTGACAGGTTTTGCCGAAATTCAATTTTTGCATGCGAAAGACGGTGCGCCACTACTACGATGCGCAGTTTTCGTCCTTTGGCGCCGTCCTGTCTGCACCGACATTCTGTGGTCTCGAGGCGGCTTGAAAAGCGACAGTGCTGAGCAGTTGGCTTCTAGCCAATTCTGCCGTCGGACTCTTGGCAGTGCAAATGATGGCAACGGGTCGAGTTAATTCGACAATCCGTATACTGCCCTTCAAGATGATGTTCGTCTAAATGGCAGCCGACCACTTCAATGTGGACAGAGTCAGGCCGCGGCTCAAGGTCGGCAAAGGCCGAGGTCCTGCAGTTGGGTATGCGTTCCCTGGGACTGGTCAACTCCGTAACCTGCCCTTGGAACCCTGGGAAAACGTACGTCGGGTCTGAGGCGGTTGCGGCTGAGTGAAACTAAAGGTGCGGCCGTCCTTAGCTGAAGACCAGTCTGTCGCTTGAGACGCTCGCAGCTGTCGGGCCCTAGATGAAGCAGCACTTCTGGCCATCTGCCGGTGGCTTGCCCGTCAGGAAACATCGGGCAAAACGCCCTGTCTGCCCCAAACCGAGGCAGACAGGGACCATTCAGCGCACCTTCACCTGGATCAGCTCCTCGCCCTCCGGATCGGTGACGTGCACCGCGCAGGCGATGCACGGGTCGAAGCTGTGGATGGTGCGCAAGATCTCGATCGGCTGCTTGGGATCGGCCAGGGCGTGGCGGTCCTGCAGGGCCGCCTCGTAGGCGCCGGGTTGGCCCTTGGGATCGCGCGGACCGGCGTTCCAGGTCGAGGGCACCACGGCCTGGTAGTTGGCGATCTTGCCGTTCTCGATGACCATCCAGTGGCTCAAGCCGCCGCGCGGCGCCTCCATCAGGCCGACGCCGTGCATCTTGTTGGGCCAGGTGGAGGGTTCCCAGTACTGCTCGTTGAAGGTGCGCAGGTCGCCGGCCTTGATGTTGGCGATCAGCTCGTCGTACATGTCCTGCATGGCGTCGGCGACGATCTTCGATTCCAGTGTGCGGGCGGCGGTGCGGCCGAGGGTGGAATAAAGCGCGTCGATGGGCACGTCTAGGGTCTTGAGGGTGTAGTCCACCAACTCCTTGGCCTGGGCGTTGCCCTTGGCGACCATGAGCAGGACGCGGGCCAGGGGACCGACCTCCATGGCCTTGCCCTGCCAGCGCGGCGACTTCAGCCAGGAATACTTCTGCTCGATCTCCAGTTGCTCGTAGGGCGGCTTCGGACCGGTGAAGTTGAACTCGGTCTCGCCCGCCCAGGGGTGCAGGCCCTGGCCGTCGCCGGCGCCGTACTTGTACCAGGAGTGGGCGACGAATTCCTGGATCTCGTCGTCCTTGTCCAGGTCGATGGGGTGCACGGTGGACAAGTCGCGGTTGAGGATGACGCCGCGCGGGAACAGGTAGGAATCGGTGTCCCAGAAGCTCTTGCCGGGCAGGTCGCCGAAGCAGAGGAAGTTGCCCAGGCCCTCGCCGCGGGCGCCCCAATCCTTGTAGAAGCCGGCGATGGCCAGGGTGTCGGGCACGTACACCTGGTCGACGAACTCTTTCATGCTCTTGATGACGTTCTGCACCGTCTGCAGGCCGACCATGTTGACCGCCGTGGCGTCCTGGCCGCCGCGCTGCATCGGACCCTTACCGGGGCCGCCGCCCTGCACTGAAATCGCCGAGGGCACGCCGCCGACCACGAAGTTGGGGTGCGGATTCTTGCCGCCGAAGATGGCGTGCAGCTTGACCACGTCGCGCTGCCAGGCCAGGGCCTCGAGGTAGTGGGCCACCGCCATCAGGTTGGCCTCGGGCGGCAGCTTGTAGGCCGGGTGGCCCCAATAGCCGTTGGCGAAGATGCCCAGCTGGCCCTGCTCGACGAAGGTCTTGATCTTTTTCTGCACGTCCTCGAAATAGCCGGGCGAAGACTTCGGCCACTTGCTGATGCTCTGGGCCAGGGCCGAGGTGGCCTTGGGGTCGGCCTTGAGGGCCGAGACCACGTCGACCCAGTCGAGGGCGTGCAGGTGGTAGAAGTGCATGACGTGGTCGTGCACGTACTGGGCCGCGATCATCAGGTTGCGGATCAGCTCGGCGTTGCGGGGAATGGTGTAGTTGGGCAGGGCCCGGTGCAGGGCATCCTCCACCGAGCGCACCGAGGCCAGGCCGTGCACCAGGGTGCAGACGCCGCAGATGCGCTGGGCGTAGGCCCAGGCGTCGCGCGGGTCGCGCCCGCGCAGGATGATCTCGATGCCGCGCACCATGGTGCCGGCGGAATAGGCCTGGGTGATGCGGCC